>JACMOE010000329.1 GCA_014378185.1 Gemmatimonadaceae bacterium
CGCACATTGTCCTTCGCGCCCGTGCAGGACGAAGCCGGCAACGTACGGGGCGTGCTCGTGACCGTCTTTCACTCCGAGCACTTGGTGCCCGACCGCGGGAACTGATCGCCGCAGCGCCGCGTCGCTGGCGCGGCTTCTGCCTTCCTGAGGCCATTTCGCATCGGCCATCGCCCAGGAGCAACGATCATGGCGCGAACAGACAATCCTTACGCCCGCCCGTCGGCGACAAAGGACGCCTCGGGGTTCGTGCACGTGCGCGGGGCGCGCGAGCACAATCTCAAGAACGTGAGCCTGGAAATCCCGCGCGACGCACTCGTGGCGTTCACCGGCGTGTCCGGCTCCGGCAAGTCGTCACTCGCGTTCGGTACGCTGTACGCCGAGGCACAACGCCGCTACCTGGAGTCGGTGTCGCCGTACGCGCGTCGCTTGTTCCACCAGATGGCCGTGCCGGAAGTGGACGAGATCGACGGACTGCCGCCGGCCGTCGCACTCCAGCAACAGCGCGGTGCCCCGACAACGCGGTCATCCGTTGGCAGCGTCACTACGCTGTCCAACCTGCTGCGCATGCTGTATTCGCGCGCCGGCACGTACCCGCGCCGCCAGCCGCACCTGGAGGCCGAGGCATTCTCGCCCAATACGCCCCAGGGGGCGTGCCCCACGTGTCACGGCCTCGGTCGCGTGTACGAGGTCACCGAACAGTCGATGGTGCCCGACAATTCGCTCACCATCCGCGAGCGGGCCATTGCCGCGTGGCCCACTGCATGGCAGGGCCAGAACCTGCGCGACATCAGCACCACACTCGGCATCGACGTGGACATCCCATGGCGCGACCTGCCGAAGAAGACGCGACAGTGGCTCCTGTTTACCGAGGAACAGCCGCAGGTCCCGGTGTTCGCAGGTTTCACGATGGCGGAGGTGGCGCGCGCCATCAAGCGGAAGGAGGAACCGAGCTACAAAGGCACATTCACGAGTGCGCGGCGCTATGTGATGCAGACATTCGCCACCACGGAAAGTGCATCGATGAAGAAGCGCGTGGCCAGGTACATGATCGGCGCCACTTGCCCGGAGTGCGAAGGCAAGCGGCTGAGGCGTGAATCCCTGTCGGTGCGCTTTGCCGGCGTCGACATCGGCGAGATCATGCGCTTGCCGCTCGGACGCCTGGATGCGCTGCTGCGCCCGTTCTGCGACGGTACGGCTCCCGGGTTCGCCACAATGGTCGCAGAACATCCGGAGAAGGCCGTCGTGACACAGCGGATCACGCAGGACCTCGTCGCGCGCATCAGCGTGATGCTGGACCTGGGGCTCGGCTACCTCTCGCTCGAGCGCAGTACGCCCACCCTGTCACCCGGCGAATTGCAGCGGCTGCGCCTGGCCACCCAGGTGCGCTCCAACCTGTTCGGCGTGGTGTATGTGCTCGATGAACCGTCGGCGGGGCTGCATCCTGCCGATACCGAGGCGCTGTTGACGGCACTCGATCGGCTGGAGGCGTCAGGCAACTCCCTGTTCGTCGTGGAGCACGACCTCGACATCATCCGCCGGGCGGACTGGATCGTGGACGTGGGGCCGGAGGCGGGCGAGCGGGGTGGGCACATCGTCTACAGCGGACCGCCAGCCGGCCTCGCGCAAGTCGAGGCATCCCAGACGCGGCGGCATTTATTCGCGACCGGGCTGGCCCCAGTGCGCGCGACACGCACGCCCTCCGGATGGCTGCGCCTTCGCGACGTGACGCGAAACAACCTCAATGCCATCGACGTCGCATTTCCTCTCGGGGTACTCACGAGCGTCACGGGCGTGTCCGGCTCGGGAAAGTCGAGCCTCGTGAGTCAGGTCCTCGTGGAGCTGGTGGCGCGACAGCTTGGACACGAGCTACCGGACGACGAGGAGAGTGCTCCGCTCGAGAGCGCCGCGCCTGTCACGGCCGGCGGGCACATCACCGACGGCATGTCGATGATACGACGCCTGGTAACGGTGGACCAGAAACCCATCGGTCGTACACCGCGCTCGAACCTCGCGACCTACACCGGATTGTTCGGCAGCGTGCGCAAGCTGTTCGCTTCCACGAAGGCGGCGCGGGCGCGGCACTACGACGCCGGGCGCTTCTCGTTCAACGTGGCCAAGGGCCGCTGCGAAACGTGCGAAGGCGAAGGGTTCGTGATGGTGGAGCTCCTTTTCCTGCCCAGTGTGTACGCGCCCTGCCCCACATGCCATGGCGCACGGTACAACGCGAAGACACTGGAGATCACGTATCGCGACAGGAACATCGCGGAGGTGCTCGGCCTGACCGTGGACGATGCATACGAGTTCTTTGCGGACGACGACGCCGTGCGCCGACCGCTCGGCGTGCTGCGCGAGGTGGGGCTCGGCTATCTTCGGCTCGGGCAGCCCGCCACCGAGCTATCGGGCGGCGAAGCGCAGCGGATCAAGCTGGCCACGGAGCTGCAGCGCGTGGGTCGCGGCAACACGCTCTACGTGCTGGACGAGCCGACCACCGGACTGCATCCGTCGGACATCGATCGGTTGATCGTGCAACTCGAACGCCTTGTGGAGGCGGGCAATTCGGTGATCGTCGTGGAACACGACATGCGCGTGGTGGCAGCAAGCGACTGGGTGATGGACATCGGTCCCGGTGCGGGCGACGAGGGCGGGCGGCTGGTGGCGTGCGGTGTCCCGGCGGATGTCGCGCGCGCGGGAGCGAGCAGGACCGCGCCGTATCTCGCGCGATTCCTCGCTACGCCGCACGCGTGACGGAGCTGCCCATGGTACCGCCGGTGATCGCGGCGCGCTCCGCGCGGCGCACCACCAGCAGGTACACGAGCGCCGCCGACACGGAGCACACGGCCATCGTGGCCGTCATCGCAATGGCCGTTCGCCCGTCGAACAACGACACCGCGAGTGCGCTCGCGACGGCGCCCACGAGCATCTGAAGGCCACTCAGCAGGGCGCTCGCCACGCCGACAATCTCCGGCATGGGTTCCAGCGCCCCCTGCGCCGCGTTCGGCCGGGTCACACCCGTGGCGATGTTGGCGAGTACCACGAGCGGAATGAACGTCGTGAGTCGGAGCACCGCGGTGGCGGAAAGAATCAGCAGGATTACGGTGATGGCCGCGGTCGTCGCGACACCCACCCCGATGAGCCGCGCGTGCGACACACCGCGTCGAGTGAGCCGCGCGCTCGTGAACGCGCCCGTCACCAGGCCCAATGACGTGACCGCAAACAGCAATCCGTACACGCGCTGCGACGCACCCAGGACGCCGATGAGCACCAATGAGGAGCCCGACACGAAGGCGAAGAGGCTGCCGAAGCTGAGTGCGACCACCAACGCATTGCCGACGCTGACAGGGTGGCGCATGACGCACGCATAGTTGGCGAGCGTACGTCGCACCGAGAGCGCATGTGCGGACACCGGCGCGGTCTCGCGCAAGCACACCGTGGCCACGACCCACAGCACGATGCCACCGGCCGCCAGTACGCCATAGATCGCCCGCCAACCGCCAAAGCCGGCCACAAGGATGCCGAGGGTTGGGGCGATGATTGGCGCAATACCGCCGGCCATGTTCACGTAGGCCTGCTTCGTCCTCGCCTCCCGCCCGGTGAAGAGGTCGCGCACGGTAGCCAGCACCAGCACCTGCACGGTGCCCGCGCCGATGCCCATCAGCGTACGCCAGAGCAGCAACGCCTGGATCGACTGGGCAAAGGCACCGAGAGACCCGAACAGTGCAAAGAAGGCGCAGCCGCCGAGCAGGATGGGCCGCCGGCCGAAGCGGTCGGACAGCGGTCCGAACACCAGTGGGCCCACCGCGAATCCCGCGATGAACACGCTGAGCGACAGGGCGGCCCTCGCCGGGGATACGCCGAGCGATTGTGCCGTGGCGGCCAGCACCGGCAGGCCCATGTCGGTGGCGAACGACGAAAGTGTGACGAGCGCGCCCAGCAACAGCGTGAAGAAGACGGAGTGAGGTCGCAGGGTGGGCACGTTTCATTCTACCGCATCGGCGCCTTGTTTCCCACGCCACCCGCGAGCGTATGGGACTGCTAGTTGCATTACGGGTAAATCATGTAGGTATACCTATTCCTGTTTCGGAGGCTTTAGATGCGATCGATTCGCCTGGTTTTCGCCGCTTGTCTGTTGTCAGCCGCACCCCTGGCCGCGCAGGCACCGGCCACCA
>JACMOE010000037.1 GCA_014378185.1 Gemmatimonadaceae bacterium
CGCCGTCCGCGCGCCAGGAACGCCGCATCGCGCAGCGACTCTGCATGCTCCGCCCCCTCAGGCGCGCGAAAGTCGCATGCATCAAGGAGCGTCTTGGCCAGGCCGGCCATGCGCGTGGCGTCACGCACATGGCGCTCCTGCCGGCGCAGCGCTTCTGCGACGCGATGCCGCGGCCACCCCTCCAGTCGGCGCACGAGACGACACAACCTGTCGAGAAACGGCACGACGCGTCCCCGCGAATCCCGCAGGTACTCCACGCGCAGGCGTCCCCCCTGCAAGTGGAGAAACGGCGCGACGTGCGAGCTGCTCAGCATCGGGGAGCGTCCGCGCTCACATCCCGAATCCCAGCTGCCCTTCAGATACGCGCTTCACGCCCACCCCTCGCTTCTGCGACGCGAGGAACTCGTACGTCCCCGCCGCCACGATTTCGTACAGCGATGCCACCGCGTCGCCCTGCCGACGCAGCAACCGGCCCAGCCGTTGCGCATGCTGCCGGCTGCTCCCACGTGTGGAATCGCCGAGCACGATGCCGAGCTTCGCGGTGGGGACGTCCCAGCCTTCGTCGAGCACGCGAACGCTGGCCACCGCGCGGATCTCGCCGCTCGCCATCCGCGCGAGCAGCCGATGGCGTTCCGACGCTGGCGTGGACGCCGTGATCATGGGGATCGCCAGCGCGCGCGACACTCCTTCCGCCGCATCCGTTCCACCACAGAAGATCAGGGCCTGCTCGGCGGGATGTGCGCGGAGAATGCGCTGCGTCTCGTGCAGCTTGCCCGCGGCGAGACGCACGATCTGTTCGCGCTCGTGAAACGCGCGAAGGGCGCGCCGTGCCTCGGGCGACCGCCGAGCACTCGCCGCGAACATTCGCCATGCATCCGCCGGCGTCTCGCCGCGCTCGCGATGGCCTGCACGGGTCATGTGGCTCTCGTAGCGCTCCGTGAGTATCGCATACTGTGCCTCTTCGTTCGGCGTCAGCGGCACGAAACGCCTGGTGATGGCGAAGCGCGCCAGCTCCGCATCCGTCATCTCGCCAATCAGCTTGCGGTATACCACCGGACCAACGAGGCGGCGCAGCTCGTCGTCCCTGTTGTCCGGATAAGTTGCCGTGAGGCCGAGCCGGTATGGTGCCGGTGCGATGCGCAGGTGATCGTGCCAGGCGCGCGCGTCGCCGGACGTCGTGTCTGCGAGGTGATGCACCTCGTCGAGCACCAGCAGCGGGAACTGAGCGCCCCATCGTTCCAGGAGCGTGAATGCGGAGTGGTACGTGGTGACCGTGAGGGCGCGCACCTCTTTTTCGTCGCCGTAGTATGCCCCCACCCGTTCGCTCCCGAATGCGTCGGCGAGCTGGGTGAACCATTGGGCAACGAGTGCGCGGGTTGGTGCCACGATGCACGCGCCGCAGCGCATCGCGTCGATCGCGAGGAGGGCGACGAGCGTCTTTCCGGCGCCGGTGGGCAGCACTACGCTTCCGCGCGATCCCGCCGAGCGCCAGCGATCAACCGCTTCGCGTTGGTATAGGCGTGGTGCACGCGGGTCGATCAGTGGCGCGTCGAGGTCACCAGGTGCGTCGCCCGATTCGGGAATGCCCTGTGCGTCTGCCCATGCGCGCAGCTCGGACATGCGGTGGCCCGGTGCCACGAGGGCATCGAGGCGCGGATCGTGGGTGAGCCACGAGGGCGCGTCCGTCGCCGGCACCCCGCGCACGATCGCGAGGCCATACCGGTAGGAGAGCGAAGGTGAAAGCAATTTGCTACTTCATTTTCAACTTCACCCACGCTGCAACCAGATCGACGCCAACCTCACCCGTGGCCGCAGAAATCACGATTGCATACAACTCCGGTCCAGGCGCCACGAGATTCCGTTCGTTGATCTTCAGGAAAACCAGCATCGCTGCCAGGGCTGTGCGCTTGTTTCCGTCGAGATATCCTTGCTGGCGTGCGAGCGCACACAGGTACGTTGCCGCGAGCGCCTCGAGCGTGTCCGCCTGACCATACAACCAGGCGTTGACGGGGCGGGCAAGCGCACTTTCCACTGCACCTTCGTCGCGGATGCCTCGTAATCCCCCGAACAGCTCGAGTTGCCGGTCGTGCAGCAGGTGAAGGGTGGCAAGCGGAATCCAGACCGGCTCCGTCACTTGGACAGGGCGTCGAATACCTCTCGATATTGATCGACCGCCTCTTCCATCGCCTTCAGCGCATCGGTCTGCGCGGGATCGAGTGCGGTTACCAGATAGGAGCCCGGACCTGCTTCACGCCAGTACAGATCCTGGCCTGCCTGCACCGCAAGCCGTCGGGCGACTTCCGATGGAAGGGTGGCGACGACAGATCCACCCTGCGCTCGCGTCTTTGTCTTGAGGATCATTGATTAAATGAGATAATTGTGTAACTAAGTCTAACCGTCGGATCCCTCCCCTTGCAAGCTGTTTGACCCATTGGGCGGCTGCGACCGAACGTGGCGGCACGTTGACAAAGACGTCCTGCGGGTTAGCATACATGTAATTGGTACATGGAGTACATGTATGAAACAAAGGCATTCACCCAAGGCCGTTCGTGAGCCAGTGCAGGTCTACCTGGAGGCACCCGACCGCGCCCTTCTGGAGCGATCGGCCCTTGCTACTGGACTGTCGCGTGCCGAAGTGCTCCGACGCGGGCTGCACAGGTTTGCCGCGGAACTCCTCGCTGACGAGAGTCCGGCGTTGGCGTTCCTGGAAAGCGCGGTTGCTTCCACGCCAGCGGGTGTAGCGTCTGACGTCGCCGCGCGGCACGACGAGTATCTCGCCGATTGGGAGATGGCCTCCTCGGGATCAAAGCCTGCGCCGACGAAGGCGAGGCCAGGGCGAGAGTGAAGCGCGCAGTCTTCCTGGATACGTCGGGCTGGATTGCAGCCGCCGTTCGCGGCCAGTCGCTCCACGAAGAGGCCAAAGCCGCATACACATCGGCCGTTCGGCAGGGGTATCGCATCATGCTCACGCCAATGGTCCTCGGCGAGTCCCACGCGCTGTTTCTCCGGTTGCTGGGCCGGGACACGGCGGTTGCGGCGCTCGAGGGTGCGTTGACAGATCCCACGCACGTGGTGGTCCCGGTAGATGACGAGCTGGTCAGGAAGGCGGTGGAGCGCTGGCTCCGGCCGTATCGCGACCATGGCTTTTCGCTCTGCGATGCCGTGTCGTTCGAGGTGATGCAGCGCGAGGGGATCACGCGCGCGTTGTCGATCGACAGGCATTTCGTGACTGCGGGATTCGAGATCGTCGGCTGAGGCGATAATATGCCCGCTATTCGTCGCCGCTGGACCACCGCCGAAGTGCGCTCGCTCATGGGCGAGTCGCGCGCGTGGCCGAGGTACGAGCTCATTGGCGGGGAGCTGCTCGTGACGCCGGCGCCCCGAGGGGCACACCAGCTCGTGGTGGTGGAGCTCGTGGTCCTGCTGTACGAATACCTCGGGCGCGAACCGGTCGGCACTGTGGTTACGTCGCCCGCCGACCTGGAGCTGCAACCGGGCACCATCACACAACCAGACATTTTTGTCGTTCCCGCAACCACGCGACCAGCCGGCGACCAGCTCGAGTGGTCGGACGTGACGTCGCTGCTGCTGGCCGTGGAGGTCCTGTCGCCGAGCAGTTTGCGAACGGACCGCGTGGAGAAGCGCGACTTCTACATGGACGCGAATGTCGCGGAATACTGGGTGGTCGACGCGGATGCGCGCATCGTGGAGCGATGGACGCTGGCGCGGGAGACGCCCCTGATCGCGCGTGACCAGTTGACGTGGGCGCCGGCGGGTGCCGAGCCCCTGGTCGTTGACCTCACTGCCCTTTTCGAGCGGGTTGCGGTGAAGCTGGGAATGCTCGGGCGGTAAGGGAACCAGAGGGGCCAGACCGCAAACACCAGTTCTTGACACCGTGTGACGCGGAATGTTATCCATGGGTGGTAGTGGTCGAGTGCTGTCATTCCGAGCGGAGCGCGGCCGTCTGTCATTCCGAGCGGAGCGCGAAGCGCGAAGTCGAGGAATCTGCACCTTGGCTACGCGAATCCCAGCCGCTCAAGTCGTCCCATGCAGCATTCGTGGCCTGAATGAGCGCCAACTTCTTTTCGCGCCGCCAGTTCTTCAACTGCTTTTCTCTCGCGATGGCCGACCGTGCATCGGCGGTTGTCTCAATGAGCACGAGTCGGCAGCAGCGGTATCGCGCCGAAAAGCCAGTTGTTGCGGTACGATGCTCGGCGAGCCGCCTGGCCATGTCATTCGTTACGCCGATGTAGAGTCTGCGGGAACGATTTGCGAGGATATAGACGAAGTATTGGCGCATGCGAACAACATGGCGTTGGACCATTGGGGGCACGCATCCTTTCGGTGCGAGGGGTGGTGAAACGACTCACGTGCAGATTCCTCGACTCGCTTCGCTCGCTCGGAATGACAAGGTGCAGATTCCTCGAGAATGACACCTGCACCCCACCCCGCTTGCTTACCCGCACCTCTCACCACAGCTTACGAAGTCACCCCGTCCAGTTCGCCACATCATCCGTGAGGTTCTCATGCGCCTGTTCCGGCTCGCCTCCACCGCCCTGGCTTTCCTGTCGGTAGCGTCGGCAGCGCCGCTCTCGGCACAGCAGCACCTCATTTCGCGGGAGGCCCTGATCGCCGCGGTGCAGAACCACAGGGGCGCCGTGATCCGGTACATCGACGCCGCCCCTGACTCGATGCTCGGGTTTCGGCCCACCAAGGGGGTCAGGACCTTTGCCGAGCAGATCGAGCATGCTGCCGGCAGTGACGCGTACATCGCGCACCTCGCCATCACCGGGTCGGCAAAGGGTATCCCATCCATGGGCGACTCGGCAGTCTACCTGCACAACAAGGCCGCACTCAAGACGTACGCTGCTGCCGCGATGGATCACACCCTCGGGATGCTCCGAGGCGTCAGCGACGCCGCGATGCAGGAGAACATCGTGCAGTTCGGAAACAAGGTCACCCGCGGCCGCGCGTTGATGGAATTGCTCGACCACTTTCCCTGGACGCTCGGGCAAACGGTGCCCTACCTGCGGCTCAACGGCGTCACGCCTCCGGAGTATTCGCCGTTCTGAGTCTGGAGACAACGCCCGTCCTACACGCCCCCGAAAACCGCGTGGAGGTCCACGCGCACTTCGACATCGAGGCTTGGCGGCCGCCACACGATGACGTCGCGCACCACCTCGTTCGCGCCCAGCTCGCGCGACACTTCCACGCTGCGAGCCACCCGGTCAACGAGCCACACCTCCTTGACCCCAAGCTTGAGATAGTTGTCGCGCTTGAAGTCATGGTCGTAGATGCGGGACGACCGGCTGTACACCTCCACGGCGAGCCAATAGTCCCGCACGTCGCTCCACCGCTCGCTTACCGGAAAGCGCGCTGGCGTGACCAGGATATCCGGCTCGAGCTGCGTTCCGGGCGGAAATGACACGACGCCGGGAGCCAGCACGAACGCATGCCCCGAATCCTGCACGGCCGGCAGGAGCACGGACATCATCCTCGAGACAATGAGCTGGTGTGGCGTGCCCGGCGCAGGCGTCACGAGCAGCACACCATCCAGCAGTTCGTACCGGTTCCCGTCGCGCGGAAACCGGTCGAGATCGTCCACGGTGTAATACGGAATCGTAGCCGCCATGCCCATATCCTACCCCCTCGGCAACACCGCTGTCCACTCGGCATGCAGGAAGCTGCCCGCTCCAACACCGGGGGGCTTCACCATATCGACGCTCGATCGTACAAGAGCGCGCAGCAAGCGCGGCGTCAGCCCCTAGTCGAACACTCGTGCCACTTCGAATGTCAGTTGCGCCGCGGCACCGTCGGGGCTCCAGCGCATCGTCTCGTGCGAGACCACATCCTCGTACCCCATCCGAACGGCAGTGATCGTCCGCCGCTCCGGATCGATCATCCAGTACTCCGCCACCCCCGCATCCATGTAGAGACTTCGCTTCTTCACCTGATCGCGCCTCCGCGTGCTGGGCGACAGGATCTCCACGATGAGAATCGGGATCGGCGCGTCGTCCCAGTCCGGATGGTCGCCGGGATGCAGTGCGCGCACCATGAGGTCCGGCTCCACCTCTGATCCCTCGAACCGCATGACGGCGCGCGGGTGGTACACCAGCCCCAGCCCGTGCTGCTCGACGTAGCGATCGAGTAGCCGCGACAGGCGAGCTGCCACGGTCTCATGCGGATCCGTCGGCGGGGGAGTCACGAACAGCTCCCCGCGCACCAGCTCGTACTTGTTCCCGTCGTCCGGAAGGCTGTGTACCTCCTCCAGCGTCCACTGCTTGACGGCAGATGGCATATGCATTTCGCACCAGTCCTTGGCGGCGGATGAACCGTGGGCATGCGCCAAGGATGGCATGCTCACGTAGATGGACCAGCACCAGAACGCCGCACCGACCACCGAACCATTGCCGAGCGTACGCTCGGCAGCAGGGCCGAGTCAAGAGTGGGTTAAGCGAGAACCCCTGTATTCCGCGCATGCATGGGGCTACGTTCGCAGCCCAACTCCCTTCAGATATTTCCAGGCCGACAGCCCCAATAGCTCATGCAAATCTCTCCGCGCCTCGCTGCCGCGTTCCTCCTCCTCGCGGCCAACCCGGCGTTCGCCCAGACCCGCATGCTCCGCTCCCCCAGCGTGAGCACCAAGCACATCGCCTTCGCCTACGCGGGCAACATCTGGATCGTCGATCGCGCCGGCGGCGCCGCTCGACGCCTCACCAGCTTTGCCGGTGAAGCCTCCAACCCCAAGCTCTCCCCCGACGGGAGCACCGTCGCCTTCTCGGCACAATATGCCGGGAATGTGGATGTCTACGTCCTTCCTATAGAAGGCGGCGAGCCGAAGCGGCTCACCTATCATCCCGGTCCGGACATGGTGCAGGGCTGGACCCCCGACGGACGGCGCGTCGTCTTCAACAGCAGCCGAGCGTCGAAGGGGCCGGGCGCCATTCCACGTTTTTATACGATTGGGCTAGACGGCGGCGTCGAAACCGCCATGCCGCAGCCTCGCGCGTACCAGGGCAAGATTTCGCCAGACGGTACCCGCTTGGCCTATCGCATGAACAACTCGTGGGATGAGGAGCGCCGCAACTACCGCGGCGGGCAGAATCGGCCCATCTGGATCGAGGACATGGTGACCCATGATGTCACCAGTCCGGCGTGGACGGACAGCAAGGAGATGGACCCCGCGTGGGTTGGAGAAGTCGTGTATTTCCTGTCAGATCGCGATGGTGTCTCCAATGTGTTCGCATACGACACGCGAACGAAGGCATTGAAGCAGGTCACCACGTTCAAGGATTTCGACGTCAAGACCCTCGATGCATCGACGAGTGCCAATGCCGTCGTGTTCGAGCAGGGCGGGTACATCCATGAGCTGGACCCGACGTCGGGCAGGGAGCACACCGTCAGCATTACTGCCAACGGCGACTTTCCGTGGATGATGCCGCAGTGGAAGGACGTGACCGCGCGCATCAGCGCTCTCTCGCTTTCACCAACGGGCAAGCGCGCCGCCGTCGAGGCGCGTGGTGAGATCTTCACCATTCCGGCCGAGAAGGGTGATGCGCGCAATTTGACGAATTCGAGTGGGGCGGCGGACCGGGATCCCGCGTGGTCGCCTGATGGCCGGTGGATCTCGTGGTTCTCGGATAGCAGCGGCGAGTATCAGCTCATCGTCGCCAGCCAGGATGGGATGACCAAGCGTGCCATCTCGCTGCCCGAGCCAAGCCATTACTACACTCCCGAGTGGAGTGCCGACGCGAAGCACATCCTGTTTCACGACACCCATCTCCGCCTGTGGGTGCTGGATGTGGCCAGCGGCAAGAGCACGCACGTCGACACCGATCCCTACATGATGCCTGATCGGTCGCTCGAGCCCCGGTTCTCGCCTGATGGCCGGTGGATCGCGTATTCACGACGATTGCCGTCGATGTTTCGCGCCATCTTCGTCTACAATGTGGAGACCGGCGCCAAGCATCAGCTCACCGATGGACTTGCCGACGCAACGAGTCCCGCGTGGGATGCCGGTGGCAAGTATCTCTGGTTTCTCGCGAGTACCAACTTCGGGTTGTACAGCGGTTGGCTCGACATGTCCAGC
>JACMOE010000330.1 GCA_014378185.1 Gemmatimonadaceae bacterium
CCCGTGACCAGCGCGGTGATCGACCAGCCCATGGTGCGCATGCGACAGAAGTAGAAGGTCACCGCCGTCGTCATCACCCACGACATGCGCAGCGCCTTTACCGTCGGGACGCGCATCGCGATGCTCTACGAGGGACGCGTGCGCTGGGTGGGTACCATCGAGGAGATCCACAACACCACGGATCCGATCGTACGCCAGTTCGTTGAGGGACGGCCCAGTCTGGACGAGCAAGGCGTGCCGGGCGAACCCGCCGCCACCGCCTGAGGCCGCACCCGACATGACGCGCGCGCGCGCGCAACAGGAGACCTCCGCGGGCGGCGTCGTCTACAGGAAAGACGACGCCGGCCCGCTGTTTCTCCTCATCCGCGACAGCTACCAGAACTGGGGCTTCCCGAAGGGACATGTCGAATCCGGCGAGCGCGCGGAAGATGCGGCGTTGCGCGAAGTGCGCGAGGAAACAGGCATCGACGAGGTGGCGATCCGTGGCGTCATCGACACCATTGACTGGTATTTCCGCTTCCGCGGCCGCCTCATCCACAAGGTGTGCCATTTCTACCTGATGGAAACGTCGCAGGCGATCACATCACCCCAGCATGCCGAGGGAATCACCGCGTGCCAGTGGGTGGAATACGGCGCGGCCCGCACCGCAATCTCCTACGCCAATGCCCGCCAGCTTCTGCTGCGCGCACAGGAAATGGTGGCCGGGAGCGCGCCGCTCGACGAGGGCGGCATCGCATGAGCGCGGCAAAGACACTCGCGTCCCCCACGGCGGCCGCATTGCCCGGGCGCACGTTGGTCCCGCCACCCACCATCCTGCTCTTCGCCACACGGGAACGGGCCCGCACCCTCATGCGCGCCGCATTTCCCAGGCGGCGCGCTCGGCTCGTGCTCGCGCGCACGCCGGACGAACTCGAGTCCGCGTTTCGCGTGGCACTCGTGGATGCCGCCGTCATCGACCTTGCGGGAGCGCACGAGGACACCTGGCGCGCAGCGGCACTCGCGCGCGAGTTCTCGAGCGTGCCCTTCTTTGGGCTCACCGCGCTCCGGGCCGCCGAATCGCCCGCGCTGGCGCAGTGTGCGGCGCTGGACTTTGCCGATGTGCTCGTGGAATCGGTGGATGACGACGTCGCCCGCGGCCTCGTCATGCGCCACGCGTTCTCCACGCGATTCTCGGCCGCCCTCGCCCATCCGCCGGCCTCCCTTGGACTCGACACGCCGCTCCAGCGCGCTGCGTGGCGCGGCATCGTTGCGTGGTCCGGCCGCCCGGTGCGTACGCAGGTTCTCGCCGACGCCATCGGGGTCACTCGCGAGCACTTGAGCCGGACGTTCGCCGCATCCGGCGCACCAAACCTCAAGCGCGTGATCGACCTGGTCCGCCTCATTTCCGCGGCGGAGCTCGCGAAGAACCCGGGCTACGACGTGCGTGACGTTGCGGCCGTGCTGGATTTCGCGAGCTCCTCGCACCTGTCCAGTACCGCACAGCGTGTGGTTGGAATGAAACCCGCCTCGCTCGCGCGACTGCGCGCCGTGGATCTCATCGACCGGTTCACGAAGGGGCACGGACGGAGTCGAGGATAGCGATCGGGGGCGTCGGCTTGCCCAGCCTGGGCGGCGCTTCGCCATCCGCGATCTGGCGGTCCAGGTACACGATGTAGCCGGCAAGCAGACGCGCCACCTGGCTGGACCTCGTGGTGAGCTCCGTGAACGCGCCAGCCGGAATGAGCTCGGCATGCCGTGCGATGGCGAGCTCTGTTTCCAGTCGCAAGAGCGCACTCTTGGCGGCGATATACGAAGCGCGCTGCTCATGCGCGGTATGCCGCCCGTACCCTTCCGCGATATGCGTTCCCACTGCGACCGCCGTGGCCATGACCTGATCGCTCACGCTCTTGGTCTCGCGCCGGATGCTCTGGCGAATGGCGCGTATGACGTCCCCTGCGAGGGAGACGGACTCCTGCCAGACACGAAGCTCGCGGACGCCGGAGGACATGGCGTTGATTCTAGGCGGGCGTGGTGGGTGGGCGGCATCAAAAGCTGCATCGATGGAGCAAAAAGCCGAGTACAAACAAAAGACGCCAATATCCCAGTAGCCAACGCAGTTCGAGTACAGTTTGGAAGGGCCACTACTGCCGGACCAGGACACAAACGGTCGCGCCGAAAGTACTTGTACTGGGTTGGCTACTATGTACTGGGGTACTGCCGTCTCTCGGTTGGTACTGCTGTGCTCTGTCTCGACGGTTGCTTCCCCCGCCCGCTTGTGATAATTTTCACAAGCTACCCCCAATTCGCCCCCAAAGCCCGACTGTATGGCATCCGATACCACGCTCCGCCCCGGCGAGATCAAGGACATCCTCCTTCGCGAAATCGAAGCCGCTGACCTCCACGATCTCGACGTCGAGGAAGTTGGCTCCATCCTCGAAGTGAAGGACGGCATCGCCCGCATCTACGGCCTCCAGAAAGCCATGGCGGGCGAGATGCTCGAGGTCCACTCCAGCGAGACAGGCGCCACCGTCACCGCCCTCGCGCTCAACCTCGAGGAAGACAACATCGGCGCCGTCATCCTTGGCGACTACCTCCAGCTCAAGGAGAGCGACGAGGTCCGCCGCACGGGCCGCGTGCTCGAAGTGCCGGTTGGCCCCGAGCTCGTGGGCCGCGTCGTCGACGCGCTGGGCCGCCCCATCGACGGCCAGGGCGAGATCAACGCGAAGCACACCCGCAAGGTCGAAAGCGAGGCGCCCGGCATCATCGTGCGCCAGCCCGTGAAGGAGCCCCTCCAGACCGGCATCAAGTCCATCGACGCGATGATCCCGATCGGACGCGGACAGCGTGAGCTCATCATCGGCGATCGCGGCACCGGCAAGACCGCCATCGCCGTCGACACGATCATCAACCAGAAGGGCCAGGGCGTCATCTGCGTCTACGTCGCCATCGGCCAGAAGGCATCCACTGTCGCATCCGTCGTTGCGCGCCTGAAGGAAAAGGGCGCCATGGAGTACACCATCGTCGTCGTCGCGTCGGCCTCAGACCCGGCCCCGATGCAGTACATCGCGCCCTACTCGGGCCCCGCCATGGCCGAGTACTTCATGTACAACGAGGGCCAGGCCACGCTGTGCGTGTACGACGACCTCTCCAAGCAGGCCGCAGCATATCGCCAGTTGTCGCTCGTGCTGCGCCGCCCGCCGGGCCGCGAAGCATTCCCCGGCGACGTGTTCTATCTCCACTCCCGCCTGCTGGAGCGCGCAGCGAAGATGAGCGAGGATCCGTCGGTGGTGGACGGCAAGACGATCCTCAAGCCCGGTGGCTCCATGACCGCGCTGCCCATCATCGAGACGCAGGCCGGCGACGTGTCCGCCTACATCCCGACCAACGTCATCTCGATCACCGACGGCCAGATCTTCCTCGAGGCCGACCTGTTCTACGCGGGTGTGCGCCCCGCCGTCAACGTCGGCATCTCCGTGTCTCGCGTCGGTGGCTCGGCGCAGATCAAGGCGATGAAGGCCGTGGCCGGTCGCCTGCGCCTCGACCTCGCACAGTATCGTGAGCTCGAAGCCTTCGCGTCATTCGCGTCGGACCTCGATGCCGCCACCAAGAAGCAGCTCGAGCGCGGTGCGCGCACGGTCGAAATCCTCAAGCAGGGCCAGTACGCGCCGATGCCCGTCGAACAGCAGGTCATGATCCTGTATGCGGTGGCCAACGGCTACATCGACGACGTCGAGGTCTCGGCGCTCCAGGCATGGGAGAAGGGCTTCCACGAGTTCATGGCGGCGCAGTACCCGCAGGTCGGCGAGCGCATCCGCTCCGAGAAGGCGATGTCGAAGGAGACGGAAGCCGACTTCAAGCGCGCGATCGACGAATACAAGAAGGGTGCGGTGAAGGGCAGCGACAAGTTTACCGCCGCCAGCCTGTAAGCGATGGCAAAAGGACGCGAACTCAAGGGTCGCATCAAGTCCGTCGAGAACACGCGCAAGATCACGCGCACGATGGAAATGGTGGCGACCTCCAAGATGAAGCGGGCCCAGGACCGCGTCGTCGCCGCGCGCCCGTACGCGCTTGCGCTTGCTGACGTGATCTCGAGCCTCTATTCGCCCGAGCTTGCGGAGCGCTTTCCGCTGCTGCGCCAGCCCACGGCGCCGCGCCGCGTCGCGCTCATCGTGCTCACCAGCAACCGTGGCCTCGCCGGCGGCTTCAACGCCAACCTGATCAAGGCGGCGCGTGTCCAGATCGCCGAGATCGAAAAGGCGGGCACCAGGGTGGAGGTCCACGTCATCGGCAAGAAGGGCATCGGCTACTTCAAGTACGTCGGCCGCGAGCTCGCCTCGCAGCGCATCGACGTCACCGATCGCCCCACGGCCGAGAATGCGTCGGAGATCGTGGATGCGCTGATGGCGGAGTACATCGCCGGTGAGCTGGATGGCGTGTACGTCACCTATGCCAAGTTCGTGTCGGCACTCAGCACGCCGCCGGCCACGGAGCGCATCCTTCCGGTTACGCCGCCCACGGCGAAGTCGAAGGAAGGTGTCGCCGTTGGCGTACAGCACGACTACCTGCTCTATCCGGATGCGGAGGCGATTCTCACTGAACTGCTTCCGTCGTACGTGCGCAATGCCGTCTATCGCGCGCTGGTCGAAACGGTGGCGGGCGAGCAGTCGGCGCGCCGCACCGCAATGAAGAACGCAACCGACAACGCCGGCGACATCCTCAATGTGCTTCGCCGTACGTACAACCGCGCCCGTCAGGCGCAGATCACGCAGGAGATCGCCGAAATCGTCGGCGGCGCTGCTGCTCTCCAAGGGTAGAAATGGCCACTGCAATTGACACCAGACAAGTCGGAAAGGTCGTACAGGTCATCGGACCGGTTCTCGATGTCGCCTTCGAAACCGGCCACCTGCCGGAACTGCTGAACGCGCTCGAGATCAACGCCACCACGGATTCCGGCCAGGTCATTCACGTGACCGTCGAGGTGCAACAGCACATCGGCCGCAACCAGGTGCGCACCGTCGCCATGAGCTCCACCGACGCGGTGGTCCGCGGCATGGAAGTCATCGACACCGGCGGCCCGATCACGGTGCCCGTCGGCACGGTGCCGCTTGGCCGCATCCTCAACGTGCTCGGCGAGCCGATCGACAAGGGCGCGGACATCCCGAAGGATGCGCTCCGCTGGCCGATCCATCGCAAGCGCCCCGACTTCGTCGATCTCGAGCCGAAGACCGAAATCTTCGAGACGGGCATCAAGGTCGTCGACCTCATCGCCCCGTTCGTGAAGGGTGGGAAGATCGGGTTGTTCGGCGGCGCCGGCGTGGGCAAGACGGTGGTCATCCAGGAGCTCATCAACAACATCGCAAAGGAGCACGGCGGAAAGTCCGTGTTCTGCGGCGTGGGTGAGCGCACACGCGAAGGCAACGATCTCTACCTCGAGTTCAAGGAAGCCGGCATTCTGGACAAGGTCGCGTTGATTTACGGCCAGATGAACGAGCCACCTGGAGCACGCCTCCGCGTGGGTCTCACCGGCCTCACCGTCGCCGAGTATTTCCGCGACGTGGACAATGCCGACGTGCTCGTGTTCATCGACAACATCTTCCGCTTCACGCAGGCCGGTTCGGAAGTGTCCGCGCTGCTCGGCCGCATGCCGAGCGCCGTGGGATACCAGCCGACGCTCGCGACGGAGATGGGCGATCTGCAGGAGCGCATCACCTCCACGAAGAACGGATCCATCACGTCGGTGCAGGCCATCTATGTGCCCGCGGACGACATCACCGATCCGGCGCCGGCCACCGCGTTCGCGCACCTTGACGCGACCGTCGTGCTCGACCGTTCCATCACGGAGCTCGGCATCTATCCGGCCGTGAGTCCGCTCACGTCCACCAGCCGAATCCTCGACGCACAGTACATCGGCCAGCGTCACTACGACGTGGCCACGAGCGTGCAGAAGATCCTCCAGCGCTACAAGGAATTGCAGGACATCATCGCGATTCTCGGCATGGACGAGCTGTCGGAAGAGGACAAGCGCGTCGTCGGCCGTGCGCGGCGTATCCAGCGCTTCATGTCGCAGCCGTTCTCGGTGGCCGAGCAGTTCACGGGCATCCCGGGCAAGTACGTGAAGCTGGAGGAGACCATCTCGAGCTTCGAGCGGTTGGTCGCGGGCGAATTCGACGCGCTGCCGGAGCAGGCGTTCTTCATGGCTGGTGGCATCGACGACGTCGTGGCCAACGCCAAGAAGATGCAGGGCTGACGCTGATGCTCACGGTCTCGGTGATTTCACCTGAAGCGGTGTTGTTCGAGGGCCAGACGGATTCGGTTGTGGCTCCTGCGTTCGACGGGCAGGTGGGCATCCTCACCGGCCACGCGCCGATGGTGACGCTGCTCGGCACCGGCGAGCTGCGGCTCGGTGGTGCAGGGAAGCGGTTCCAGGTGGAGGGCGGCTTCCTCCAGGTGGTGGACGACGTGGTTCGTGTCGTCACGGAGCATGCGAAGGCGATGTAACGTCGGCGCCGTACATGGCCACTTATCGGTACTGGAAGGCGCGATGACACCTGTCATTGCGCCTTCTTCACTTACGCGAGGATTCGGCTACGCGACGACCGACGGATAGATCCGGAACGCCTTTCCGCTGGCCGGCCGGTACGCGTGAAATCCTCGGCGGTCGGTAGTGAGTACCGTCCCGATTTGCAGTGCGTCTGCCAGCGTCACCAGCGCGGCATCGGCAAAGTCCATCGGCACCGTGGCGTAGCGATCCATCAATCGCGCGGCGTGCCGCATAGCGGGCCGGTCGAGCGAGAGGATGGGGACGTCGGCATCCAGCAGGAAGTCGAGCACGAGCGACGCGCGGGCGCGGCCGCGTCCTACCATGTGACACGCCTCGGTGACGACGGCCTCGGTGGTAACGCATCGCTCGATCAGCTCGGTGACGGCCCCCGCGCAGCTCCGGTGCCATTGGTCAGACGCGTTGAGCGTGGCGACGATGGGGCCTGTGTCGAGCAACACGTCGCGCCTGCGCGGCAGGCTCACTCGCGC
>JACMOE010000331.1 GCA_014378185.1 Gemmatimonadaceae bacterium
CGCCGCAACCTTGAGGCGCGACGCCTCGGCCCCCTGCACGTTCACGATCAGTGGCGGAAAGCCTCGGCTGAAAATCGAGGTCTGCCCCATGATGGACGGACGGACGCCAGGCACCTGCCTCAGCTTGCTGCGCAGGTCAGCCTGGATGGCGAACAGGGAACGCTTGCGATCGTGCTTCAGGGCGATGAAGATGCTGCCATTGTTGGGCGTGCCCCGAAAACCGCCACCCACGGAGAGGTAGGTAAAGTCCGTCTCTGGCAGCTTCTGGAGAAAGGCGGCGATGTTCTGGCCCCGTTCCAGCGTGTATTCCAGCCGCGAGCCAGGCGGTGTGCGGAAGCTGACGTTGAACTCATCGCCATTCACGTCGGGCATCCAGGTAAAACCGAGCCGCGGAATGATGTAGAGGCTCGCCCCAACCGTCAGCGCCGCCAGCCCGAGGACGGCGATGCGGTGCCCAAGAGCCCACGCCAGTCCGCGCGGATACCGGTCCGCCACGCGCTCGAACCAGTCGTTGAACGCGAAGGCACCCCGGCGAATGAAGTTCGCCTTCCGGCGCTGCGCGAGCTGGTGCTCGCCGCCGTCGCTTGCGGAGTGTTCCACCTCGGGGTCCGCCCACACGCTCGACAGCATCGGATCAAGAGTGAAGCTGACGAACAGCGAGACGAGTACGGCGAATGCCACGGTGACGCCGAACTGCAGGAAGATCTTGCCGATGATCCCGCCCATGAACGCGACGGGAATGAAGACCGCGATGACGGCAAGGCTCGTGGCCGTGACCGCGAGCCCGATTTCACTGGTACCCTCGCGTGCCGCCGCAACGTGGCTCTTTCCCATCTCGAGGTGCCGAACGATGTTCTCCCGCACCACGATCGCGTCGTCGATCAGCAGGCCGATCGCGAGCGACAGCGCAAGCAGCGTCATGGTGTTCACCGTGAAGTTGAACACCCACATGGTGAAGAAGGCGCTGATGATGGACAGGGGCAGCGTGAGCCCGGTGATCACCGTGGAACGCCACGAGTTGAGGAACAGATAGATGATCATGATGGTGAGGACCGCGCCGAGCGCGATGGTCAACTCCACATCGGCAAGCGATTCGCGGATGCGACGCGAGTCATCTCGAATGATCTTCATGGAAATATCCGCCGGAAGCTGCTTCTGCAGCTCGGCGACAGCCGCCTTCACGGCATCGGCAACCTGGACCGTGTTGGAGCCGGAAATCTTGAGGACCTCGAGCGACACGGCCGACACGCCCTTCGGCTGGTCCTGCGTGGAAATCTCGGCCGCGGTGCGCCGATTTTCGGCGCCATCCACCACCGTAGCCACGTCCCCGATGCGCACGGGCGTTCCGCGGCGCACTGCGACGGGAATGTCGGCGAACGCCTTCGGATCAAGGATACGACCCGTGACACGCACCAGTCGCTCGGTAGCCCCCCGCTCGATGCGGCCGGCGGGCACTTCCTGATTCTCCAGCGCCAGCGCCGTCGAGAGCTGCGCGGGAGACAAGCCGTATGCCCGCAACGCGGCCGGATCAACCTGCACGCGGATCTGGCGCTTGTTGCCCCCCAGGATGTTCACGCCACCAACTCCCTCGATCGACTCGAGGCGGGTCTGCACGACCTCGTTTGCCAGGTCGGTGATCTCGCGAACGGGGCGCTCGGACGACGTGAGCGCGATCGCCATGATGGGCGAATCGTTCGGGTCGAAATGCTGGACGATGGGATCCTGGATGTCCTGTGGGAGCGAACGGCGCATGCGGGCGACCTTGGCCTGCACATCCTGCTGCGCCTGGCCAACGTCCACGCCGAGATTGAACTGGAGGCGGACGATGGAAACGCCTTCGAGCGAAGTCGAAGCGATCTCCTTGATCCCCTGCACCGTGTTGAGCGCTTCCTCGAGCGGCTTCGATACCTCGCGCATCATCACCTCGGGCGACGCGCCGGGGTACGATGTCTGCGCGATGACCGTGGGATACGTGATGTCCGGGTACTCGTCGATGGCCAGCCGCTGATAGGCCACTACGCCGAGTACCACGAGCGCCACCATCATCATGGTGGCGAACACCGGTCGCTTGATCGAGACGTCCGAAAGGAACATGATCGTGCCCTGCGATGCGATGAAGCGCGCGCACGGTGCCCGCGCTGCTACTGCTTCCTGCCCTTCTCCCCACCAGCGATGATGGCCTGCATACCTCGGCCCAGCGTTCCCACATTGCCCACGATCACGCGGTCGCCCGCCTTGAGGCCGTCAGTGACTTGCGCCACGCCCTGGCGTTCGTCCACAGCGCCCAAGTGTACGGGAGCGACGTTGATCGTCTTGCCGTCGATGCGGTAGACGAAGGGCTTGCCGTCCTCGGGCCCCTGGCGCAACGCACTCGTAGGCACGGTGAGCACACCCGTGAGCAACCGGTTCACTACGCGACCGGTGGCCGACGTGCCGCCGCGAAGTGTGCCACCCGGATTCGGGATCTGGATATACACGGTCACCGCACGCGTGGCGGGATCCACTGTGGGACTCACGCGAGCCACCCGCCCGTCAAAGCTCCGCGCATCGGCCACGAAATGCACCACCTGACCCACCCGCACGCTGCCTGCCTGCCGTGCCGGGACTGCGGCCGCCAGTTCAAGCGAGCCATTCCGCACGATGCTGAACAGCGGCGCGCCTTTCGCCACGTGCACACCGCCCTCCACCAGGCGCTTGTCGATGATGCCGGAGGCGGGCGCCACCACCCTGGTATCGCGCGCCTGATTCGACACCGCGCGCAGTCGGGCCTCGGTAGCTGCCAGCCGCGCGCTGGATGACGCCACGCCCTGCTGCGCATTCTTGTAGTCACGCTCCGCGATTGCACCGGCCTTGAACAGGGAGGCGTCCTGCTCCAATGTCCATTGCGCATTCGCGAGATCCGCCCGCGCCGCCGCACGATCGGCCTCCGCGCTCTTCTGACTGCTCTCCTGCTCGATGGACTCGAAGCGCGCGAGCAACTGACCCTCGGCCACCTGCTGGCCTTCGCGGGCATAGACGTTGGTGAGATCGCCATCGATGCGCGCGCGGACATCGATCGTCTCGCCGGGACGGAGATCACCCGTCAGGGCCGTTCCATCCTCGATCGTTCCCAGCGCGATCGTCGTCACGTCGGCAGCGGACAGCGTAATGGACGGACCAGGCTTCGCTGCCGCTGGTCCGGCCTTCCCCCCATTGCTCGGGGTACGAGTGCCACTCGGCGTGGCGGCGGCCTCCTGTGCGTCCTTGCCGCACGCGGCGCCCGTTGCCGCCGCGGCCAGAAGCGCAACCAGGAGCGCGGCACGTGATCCATTTTTCACAGGCATGGACTATCTCGGCGATGCCGGCACCAGGGCCGACGTCGGAATCGGGATGGGACGGCCCTGCGCACGCGCCAGGTCCGCCGAGGCGAGGAAGAGATCGTAGGTGGCGCGCGCTTCCGTGCTCTGTGCCGTGAGGAGCGCGACCTGGGCGTCCGACACTTCCAGTTGTGTACTCAGGCCGCGCGAAAAACGCAGTGTCGCCAGTCGGAATGCTTCATCCGCCTCCTGCGCATTCTGCTGTCGTGCTGCGAACACCGCGCTGGACCGGCGAAGTTCAGCGCGCGCGCGCGCGACATCGACGGACACGGCTTCGCGTTGCTGCTGCAGTTGCAGTTCCGCGAGTCGTGCCTGCGCCTGTGCGAGCTCGACGTTGGAGTGCACGCGGAGGCCGTCGAAAATGGGCATGCTGAGGTTGAGACCTGCCTGCCGGTCGGAGAACCATCCTCCGTTCTGGCACACACGTCCGGCTGCGGACCCCGCGGGACAGGCATCCGTGGAGAGCGCGCCGGAGGTGCGCGGAAGGCCCTGCCCAAAACCGGGAAACGCCTGATAGCCCGACTGGAAGAACAGGGAGATGGTGGGGAAATAATCTGCCCGCGCCACGGAGATGCCAAGGCGCTTGGCGGCGACGTTCAGCTCGGCGCTTCGGACTGAGGCGCGGTCCACCGCGGAGAGCGTGTCGGCAACCGCAGCCACGAGCCTGGCGGCACTCGCGGAGTCGATATGCGTGACGAGTGCGACCGGTTGCTCCACTGGCACGTTGAGGAGTCGCTTGAGGTCGAGCAGTGCGAGCTCGCGATCGTTGCGCGCCTGGATCGCCAGCGGCTCGATGTTGGCGCGTTCCACACGTGAGCGCAGTACGTCGTACCGGGCGGCGCGTCCCGCCCGCTCGAACTGCTCCACCTGTGTGAGCCGGCTCGATGCCAAGGCGAGATTGCGATCCTGGAGCTCCACGATGCGTCCGGAGAACAGCACCTGCAGGTAACTGCGCTCTACCTGCAGCGTGAGGAGCGACCGCTGCTCGCGATCGTCGAACCGGGCCGCCTGGCGCAGGCGGTCCGCCGCCCGTGCATTGGAGATGAGGCGGCCCCCCTGGAACACGGTCTGGGACAGGTTGAGGTTGCCGGTGTACGTGTTCGGTTGATTGAACAGCGTTCCCACGGCCTGGCCGCGCGCACTCTCGTACACGTGCAGGTACGAAGTGCTCAGTCGCAGTTGGGGCAGGAGGCTCGCCCGCGCGCCGCCATAGACCGCATCGGCGAGATCCATCTGCGCGGCGGCAATGCCCACTTCGTCACTCTGTCGCATTGCAACCGCTACCGCGTCGCCCAGGGACAGCCGAAGCGTGTCGCCGACGGGCGCCGGTGCGAATGGTTGTGCGTGCAGCAACGTTGGACCCAGAAGTGACACGAGCGCACACGCACGCACGCCGCGCCAAGTGGGACGGCGGGGGAAGTTCATCACTAGGTATACGCGCGGCTTGGGTGAATCGTTGGACTCCGCACGAGGATCCCGGACCTAACAGTTGCTGGCGCGTACGCGGTCAGGGCCCCGACTGGTCGTCCATGAAAACGAGCGTCTTGCGCCGCAGGACGACCCGTTGCAGCACGGCAAACACGTCGGGGTCGAGCAGGCTCCCCACATAAGCCGTCAGGTGGGTGATCGTCTCGCGCGGTTCCATCGCATCCCGGAAGGCCCGGCGCGAAGTCATCGCGTCGAATGCGTCGCACGCGGCGAGGATGCGCCCGCCAATGGCGATGTCCTGCCCGACGAGGCCTCGCGGGTAGCCAGATCCATCATAGTGTTCATGGTGGTCCTGGACGTAGGCGAGCGCGACCGGCATGTGCTTGAGCGGCGCGAGGATCTCCATGCCGATGCGCACATGTTCCTTCACGTGCGCAAATTCTTCGGCCGTGAGCGGGCCCGGCTTGTTCAGCACGGCTTCGCGGATGCCGATCTTGCCAATGTCGTGCAGGCGGCCCGCGAGACGCACGTTCTCGACTACGTCGGCGTCCAGCCCGAGCGCGTCGGCCACCGACGCCGCCAGCTCCGCCACGCGCTGCGCATGGCCGCGCAGGAACACGTCCTTGGCCTCCATGGCGTTGATGAGCGTGTTGGCCACGTCCATGGTCAAGGCGTTCAGGGAGCGCTTTTCCTGCTCGAGCTCCTCCGTGCGGAGCGCTACCTCTTCGCGGATGAGCACTTCCACGTTGCGCCGTTCGATCTCGAGCATGCGTCGGTGCGCCGCCCGCTCCACGGCGCGCTCCAGGTCACCGAGCTCGATGGGCTTGACCAGGTAGTCCATGGCGCCCTGGGCAAGCGCCTGCGTGGCGGTGCCGGCATCGTTGACCGCCGTGAGCATGACGATGCCGAGGTCCGCGTCGAGACGCAGTGCGTGCGGCAGCACGTCGAGTCCCGACATGACCGGCATGCGCACGTCACAGAGCATGATGTCGAACTGCTCCTGGCTCAGTAGCGCCAGTGCCGCCGCACCTGATTCAGCCATGACCACTTCGAACCCGCGACTGCGCAGGTAGCGGGACAGCGCAAAGCGAATCGACTCCTCGTCGTCGACGATAAGCACCCGCGTGAGCGACGACGCGCTCGAAGCGCGAAAGGGAGAACTGAACCGGGGCACTGTCTTGGCCTCTACTCCGCGAACTCCACGTCGACCGGCTGCGTGACGAGCCCCAGTTCCACTCCCTTCTTCAGGAACAGCCGGACGGCCTCGCGTCCTCGATCACCATAGTCGAGCGTCCAGGCGTTGACGTACATGCCCACGAACTCGTCCGCCTTCGAGCGGTCGAGCCCGCGAGCATACTGCATGGCGTGATCGAGCGCGCCCACCCTGTTATCCAGTCCGTACGCGATACTGTCACGAAGATGTCGCGATACCATGCGGGAAAGATCAGCGCCTAGATCCTTTCGAATCACGTTGCCGCCTAGCGGAAGAGGAAGCCCGGTCTCCGCAAACCACCACTCTCCCATGTCCGCCACCAGGTGCAGCCCGCGGTCGCCGAATGTCAACTGTCCCTCGTGGATGAGCAGGCCCATATCCACGTCACCGTTCACCACTGCGTCCTCGATGAGGTCGAAGGGGGTGAACACGGGAATGAAGTCCGGCTCGTACATCTGAAGGGCGAGGTATGCGCTCGTGAGCGGGCCCGGAATCGCAATGCGCTTGCCCTTTACGTCCGATCGAATGGATGGCTCGCGCGCCACCAGCCGCGGTCCGTACCGATCGCCCATGGAGGCGCCATGCGGGAGCAGGGCATATCGGTCGCTGATGTACGCATACGCATGGATGGAAACCGCCGTCACCTCCAGCTCACCCCTCAGGGCGCGCTGGTTGAGCGTCTCGATGTCCTGTAGCTCGTGCACGTATGTCAGGCCTTCTGTGTCGATCTTTCCCGACGCGAGCGCATAGAACATGAACGCATCATCGGAATCGGGGCTGTGCGCAACGTGAATCGTCGTCATCGTCATTTTGTGGTTGAGCGAGCCGCGGCAAGTGCGGCGTCGATGTCGTTCTTGTGCAGCAGGTACTCCTTCAACCCAGCCGCGCGCTCGGCCGGCTCGGCGGCAAGCAGGCGAGCGTCCGCCTTCCGCGCGCGCACCTCGTTCTTCTCCATGCGGGCCGCCTTTGCCTCGAGGATCAGGCCCAGCAGGTGCGTCGGCTTCGCGGCGAGTATGGTGTCGGCCTGCGCGCGCGCCAGCGCGGTATCGCCCCCAACCACGCCAATGCGGCCAAGGTCATACCGTTGGTCGAGGTTCAGCGGTGCGATCATCTCGTACGCGGCGATCGCCATCGGCATGAACGACCGGACGTTCTCGATGTTGCCGGCCTCGGACTCCGTCATGATGCGATCATACAGCCGCTCGGCGCGCTGCTCAGGGGTGAGCTGGCTGATGTCGGGCGCGCGGGGCAAGCCGGTGGCGCCGGCCGCGAAGGGAGCAGAGGGCGCGGCCGTTGTATCGACAGCGGCCTGGGACACGGCGCTGGGGCGCCCGCCAAACCGCTGGCCCACCACGAGTGCAACGAGCGCGAGGAGCGCGATGGCGGCAACGGCCCACGGCAGCATTGCAGCCAATCCGCGCACTGGCGCAGCGCTGGCACCGGCGGGCGTACCACAGCGGTGACAGTAGTGCGCACCGGGCGTGAGCGGCGCCGAGCAGTGCACGCAGGCCGCGCCGGCCAGGGCAGTTCCACAGCTCGAGCAGAAATGGCCCGACGCAGGCGCTCCACAAGATGGGCAGGGTGACGTCATAAGCCCGAAAAGTAACAGGCGAAGCGTGCGGCCGACTGTCTGAATGGGGCGATCTGAGTATCTTGTCCCCCGTGACCGAACCCCGTGCGTTGTTACCCGACCTGAAGGGCACCACGTCCAAGGACGTCCTCGCGCTGGCGCGCACGCTCAACGTGCGATTCCTGCGGCTCCAGTTCACCGACATCCTCGGTGTGAACAAGAACGTCGAGCTGCCGGCGTCGCAATTCGAGAAGGCCCTTGCCGGCGACATCATGTTCGACGGCTCGAGCATCGAGGGGTTCGTGCGCACGGAGGAGAGCGACATGCTCCTCGCGCCCGACCTGTCCACGTTCCGGATCTTTCCGTGGGGTGATCCCGAGCACCGCGTCGCGCGGCTGATCTGCGACGTGAACCTCGCCGACGGCTCTCCCTTTCCCGGCGACCCGCGCACCGCGCTCAAGCGCGTCATCGCCGATGCGGCCTCGATGGGCTACAGCATGAAC
>JACMOE010000038.1 GCA_014378185.1 Gemmatimonadaceae bacterium
ACAAACGGCACCGACCCCCTGAATCACAAAGATTCAGGGGGTCGTAAGTCTTTGTACCACAATGTTTTACCCCATCGGGACGACAGGATTCGAACCTGCGACCCCCTGAACCCCATTCACCGGGCATTCAGTGCAAGTCGTTGCGACACAGGAGGTTAACAGCACGAAACTCGGAGACGTTGCCGGATTCAGGGGGTCGCGGGCTCGCGGGGGGCAGTTTCGGGGACAAAACGTCGTCAGAAACGTCGCCACGAAATCCTGCGTCGCAGCGGGATCGCCAAGGTCACACAGGTGCCCCGCCGCCGCCCGTCGTCTGCGCCGCCCGGCGTGATTCATACGAACACACGTACACCGTGAAGGCCTGCACCGCCCCCCGGCGTGACGTGCCCATCCCGTCGACTCTCGAGGAACCGAAAGTCCGCACCGAGCTCCGCCAGCAGTTCGCTGGCCGAATACCGCATCGTCTCGAGGCCGCTGCAACGCACCGGACCGTTCTCGGCGAACGTCACGATCACCACGAGCCCGCCGGGCCGGAGCACGCGCGACACCTGCGCGATGTACCGATGCCGATCCTCAGGTGACATGAAAAAGTGGAAGACCGCGCGGTCATGCCAGAGATCGAAAGACGCGGGCGGCAGGTCTACGGTGAGCACGTTACCGACGAGCCATTCCACGGCCGCCGCGCAACCACCTACGCGGTGTTGCGACTGCGCCAGCGCCGCGACCGACACATCGAGCGCCGTGACCCGCGAGTAGCCTGCGTCGAGCAGGTCGTCGATGAGGGTCGACGCGCCGCTGCCAACATCGAGGATCGCGGCCTCGCGCTACGGTAGGCGCTCCGTAATGATGACCACAGTGACTGCGGCCGTCGGCTGGAACCAGCTGACCTGATCGGGAGCCTTGGACCGATGGACCTGTTCCCAGTGCGACGATGGATCCACGACGGCGCCTCCTGCGGTGGCGGCGACATGACGTGAGCACCGATGAGGCCAACCTTTACGATGGCACGAAGCTCGCTACCAAAGCACTACGTCTCGATATACTCATATAAACGCGATGTGAATCATGCTCATGGCAATCTCCATGTCCCTCGCACGGCGACGTCAACAGCACTCATCATCAGCGGTCAGGCTAAACAACACTACCCGAGTCGTGCAGACCGTCACGCTTTTCGTCGTACTCAATGCCTGCTCGAGGACGGAACGCGCAAACAAATCCGAATCGGGCGCCCCTGGTCAGATGGCGGAACGCGGTGTGATGAACGCGATGCCGAGTATGGACTCCGCCGGCGCGATGAATCGCGGCCGCATGGTCGGCGCCTCGGCCGGCATGATGCGCGACATGCGGGCCCACGATCAGTCACTCATGTCGATGCGCGGAAGCACGCTCATGGCGGTGATCCCGGAACATCGACGGCGCACGGCGAACCTCGTGTCACAGACGCAGATGGACATGAGCGCCGGGGAGATCGCGACCACGAGCCCTTGGGATGCAGTGGTCGACTCGGTCCTTCGAGATCTCGCGCAACTCCCGGACCTCGAAGTCGCCGGAGTGACGGCCATGATGCCCACGCACCGAGCACGCATCCGGTGATTGCTGGCCATGCATTCCGCGCTGATGTCACGAGCGAAGCCATAGCGCCGTGTAGCGATGACGGAGGCGGCGCACCCGATGACGCGACGGACACTCCTCAAGCGAGTCGTACTCGCCAGCGGTGCGCTCGTGGGCAGCATCGCTGCGTTGGCAATCACAGACGCTGACCGTGCCGAAACGGATCAGCCGCTGTACACGCGCGCGCTCGGCGTGAACGGTCCGCGTCTCGTGTTCGTCCCGGGTATCGGCGCGACGACGCGATACTGGGCACTCGTCGTCGGCGCACTGGCCAATCGGGTGCGAGTGTTCCGCGTCGACCTGCTCGGTTTCGGACGATCACCGAAACCATGGGTCACGTATTCGGTCGACCGCCACATTGCCGATTTGCATGGTATGCTCGAACCTTTTGTGCGCCACGGGACCATTTACAATGGTCGCGCACTCGCTTGATGCGCGGCTCGCCGTGACGTACGCCGCGCGATATCCACGTGAGGTCGAGCGTCTCATCCTCGTGAGCCTACCGTACTTCGGCGGCGAGGAAGAGGCGCAGATGTTCGTTCGGAGCCGGTACGGTAGCGGATGGCTTTGGCGTTGACCGCCGGCGTCAGCAGCATACCAATGGTGCAGGTGCACTCGCAGCAAGCGGAAGCGCAGCATGAGTGAAGGGCGCGTCGCGCAGGAGCGCACGGCTCATCATGTCGTTGACGAGTACGGTGACATACGTCAGTGGTGGTACGTTTACGAGTCTGCCAAGCCCGATGCTTCATGGGACGATCCGCGACGCGTTTCCACTGATACGAATCGCGCAGGTTTCGCGAAATGCAGCTCAAGTGAGCCGCGCAGGCACGGAGCACATTCCGCCGAAAACGGCAGAACGCGACAGATTCCGGAGGCGCACTTTCATGTCATCGCTGGACCGTACGACGGGGTCCGATGTACGCCTGCGTCACCTGCCGCAGGACGAACGGATGCTCGGCCCCGCCCTACTCGCGCGCAGTGGTGGCACCGCACGTACGCTCGTCAAGGCGGGCCGTTGCGATTGACGATGTTGGCGCTGGCGCCGGGCGGAGACCTGCCGGAGCTCAATACCGACGGTCCCGTCAGCATTCAGATGTTCGAGGGCGGCGCCGCCTGCTCAGCGCTGGCCAACGAGTACACGGTGGCGACCAATGACAGTCTGGTCCTCGCACAGCGCGTGCCCGATTTGGCGCGTGCGCCGAATAGCTGAACGTTCTTGCTGACCGTCGTCGACAGCCCGTCAGCGGGATCACTCCTGCCCGACGTATGACACGGCACATTTACCTTCTCCGAGATATACTGATATGGTCACCCTCACCTTTGATGTCGACGGGATGACGTGCGGCGGCTGCACCGGGAGTGTGTAGCGCACACTCAGTGCGGTCGATGGTCTCTCCAATGTGCATGTCTCGCTGCGTCCAGGAACGGCGACGATGGACGCCGACAGCGCGCGTGTGACGCCGGAACAGATCGAGGCGGTGATCGGTCGAGCGGGCTATCGCGCCAAGGCGCACGTCGATGCGCACACCTGATTGTACGCGCCCGGCTCGTGAAAGACTCAACGACAGGCGGCGAGCCGACCCGTCGTTGACACGGCGGGCGCTTGCTGCGGGACCGTCAACTGGCCTTACGTGGCGAACGCACAGTGGACGTGTTGAACCGTGGACGATTCGCTCACCGACTATCGCGTGACGACGACGGCTGCTCAAAGCGACATTGACGACGCGCTGCTCGAGACGCTTGAATCACGCGCGCTCTGCTACTTCCTCGACATGGCACATCCGCTGACCGGCCTGGTCGCGGACAGCACGATGCCCGACACCGTCTGCAGCATTGCGGCGGTCGGCATGGCGCTCGGGGCGTACCCCGTCACAGTGGAGCGTGGACTGCTGTCGCGGGACGAGGCGGTCGCGCGCACCCTGCACGTTCTGCGCTTCTTCCACGACAGCCCGCAGGGCGAGGCTGCAGACGCGACCGGGCATCGGGGCTTCTACTACCACTTCCTCGACATGGAGACGGGCCGACGGGCGTGGCACTGCGAACTCTCGACCATAGACACGGCCCTGCTCCTCGCTGGTGCCCTCGCCGCTGCGTGCTACTTCGATGGGGACGCCTGGGGCGAGCCGGAGATTCGCACCGTCGCCGATGCGCTCTACCAACGAGTGGATTGGCACTGGGCACTGAATGGCGAACGGACGCTCACACACGGATGGCGACCGGAATCGGGTTTCCTGCCCTACCGCTGGCGTGGATACGACGAGGCGCTGATTCTGTACATCCTTGCACTCGGCTCACCGACGCACCCGATTACCGCCGACTCCTACACCGCGTGGTGCGCGACGTATGCGTGGAAATGCATCGACGGCCACTGGCTGCTCTACGCCGGCCCGCTCTTCATTCACCACTTCTCCCACATCTGGATCGATTTCCGTGGGATCCAAGACGCCTTCATGCGTGACAAGTGTGCCGAGCTCGGCACGCCGTTCGACTATTTCGAGAACTCCCGCCGCGCCACACTCGTCCAACAGGCCTACGCCGTCCGCAACCCGCTCGGCTTTGCTGGCTATTGCGACTGCTGCTGGGGATTCACTGCCTGTCATGGCCCCGGCCCTGTCACGGAGGTCGTAGACGGCGTGGAGCGCCGGTTCCTCGGGTACAGCGCGCGCGGCGCGCCGTACGGGCCAGACGACGGTACGATTGCGCCGTGGGCGGCGGCCACCTCGCTCCCATTCGCCCCGGAGGTCGTGCTCCCCACGCTCCGGCGATTTCATGCGCTCCATGTTGGGGAGCGTAGCCGCTACGGGTTTGAGTCCGCCTTCAACCCCACGTTTCCGGTGCAGGATGACGACGCAGGCGGCTGGACATGCCCCTGGGTCTACGGCATCGACCAGGGCGCGCTCGCGCTGATGCTCGAGAACCACCGTACGGGGTTCGTCTGGGATCGGCTCAGGCGCTCGCCCCACCTGCAGGCCGGACTCCGTCGCGCCGGGTTCGATGGCGGGTGGTTGGACGCGCGGCCGACTCCCGCCAGCGCCTTCAGTCCGGCTGCACAACCATCGCTCTCGACCTTGTCCTCGTCATCCCCACCACTCCTTCAGGCTCCATCGCCATGACTGATCCTCGAACCATCCGCGTCGCCGTCAACGGCTACGGCGTCATCGGCAAGCGCGTCGCCGACGCAGTCGCTCTTCAGAACGATATGACTCTGGCCGGCGTCGCCGATGTGGCGACGGACTGGCGCGTCGCCGTGGCCCGCGCCAAGGACTATGCACTGTACGGTGCAACGCCCGAGCACACCCGGGCGATGACAGAGGCAAAGCTCGACCCGGCCGGTGCCCTTGATGACCTGCTGAACGCCGCTGACATCGTCGTGGACTGCACGCCGAAAAAGGTGGCCGCCCAGAACATCGCGCGTTATCGCGAGCGCAAGATTCGGTTCATCCTGCAAGGTGGCGAACAGCACGTGGTCACGGGGCACTCGTTCACGGCCGAGAACAACTACCACTCCGCACTGGGCCGCGAGAGCACGCGCGTGGTCTCGTGCAACACGACCTCGACGGTACGGACGCTCTCCGCGCTCAAGCGGGCCGGTCTGCTCAAAAGAGCGCGCGGCACGTTGCTGCGCCGTGCCACCGACCCGTGGGAGAGCCACCTCGGCGGCATCATGAACACCCTCGTCCCCGAGCCGGAAATTCCCAGCCATCAGGGTCCCGACGCGCAAACCGTCGACCCCGAACTCGATGTGGTGACGATGGCGGTCAAGGTGCCGGAGACCATCGCGCATCTGCACTACTGGGCCGTGCAACTCACGCGAACGGCCTCGAAGGATGAGGTGCTCGATGCCTTCCGCACCTCGACCCGCATTGCGTTCATTCACATGTCCGACGGTCTCGTCGCACTGAATTCAGTCAAGGAGCTGATGTCTGATCTCGGTCGACCCAACGCCAACCTCTACGAGGTCGCGCTCTGGGCGGACATGCTGACCGTCCAGGGAGACGAGGCGTTCTACGCTTACATGGTCGACAATCAGGCCATCGTCATCCCCGAGACCATCGACGCCATCCGAGCGCTCACGGAACAGGAGGCGGACGGCGCGGCGTCGATCCGGAAGACCAATGCCGCCCTCGGTATCACGGGGCGATTGGTGCCCAAGTCAGGGCGTCACGTCGGCCCAGCGACGGTGCTGTAGCAACGACTCTTCGGCGACACGACACCAGCGCTCGCGGCACGTGCAACGGGGCGGAGGCCTTCGCAGCCTCGAACTGCTGCCGCACGGCGGTATTGTTGCGCACGTGATGCCGGAGCTGCCACGGAGATAAGAGTTCACTGCCGGCTGCGCTGATACCATAGACGCCGAACTTGAGCGACGACGATCCCGCGTTCAATGCCAGCACGGTCGTCATGTCAGCGGCTCTACCACGGCGTCCACCGCCAGTCGCGCACTTCTGGCAGGTCCTCCCCATGCTGGATCACGTACTCCCTGTGGCGGGCGATGGTGGCATCGTATCGCGCCGTGGCCCCGGCAACGCGATGCTGCAGTCGTGGAATGCGGCGGATCGCGTCCAGTGCGAGTTGATAGCGATCCAGGTTGTTGAGCACGAGCAGGTCGAATGGCGTGGTGGTCGTGCCCTCTTCCTTGTAACCGCGCACGTGCAGGTTGTCGTGATTATGACGGCGGTACGTCAGCCGGTGGATCAGTCCCGGATAGCCGTGGAACGCGAAGACAATCGGCGTGTCACGCGTGAACATCTCGTCGAACGTGTCGTCGTCGGGGCCGTGCGGATGTTCGCTCGAAGGTTGCAGCGCCATCAGGTCCACCACGTTGACGACGCGGATCCGGATGTCCGGGACGTAGTCGCGCAAGAGCGAAACGGCCGCCAATGTTTCCATCGTCGGCACATCTCCGGCACACGCCATTACGATGTCGGGTGCGCCCGGCGTGTGCGCGGACTCATGCCCGGCCAGGCCCCAAATGCCTGCACCAACGCGGCAATGCGCCATCGCGGACTCCATGTCCAGCCACTGCCACGATGGCTGCTTGCCGGCAATGATCACGTTCACGTAATTGCGGCTCCGCAGGCAGTGATCGGCAATCGACAACAGACAGTTGGCGTCCGGCGCCAGATAGATCCGGACCACGTCCGACTTCTTGTTTGCGACGTGGTCCATGAAGCCGGGATCCTGTTGAGAGAACCCGTTGTGGTCCTGACGCCAGACGTGCGACGTGAGCAGATAGTTCAGCGATGCGATGGGCACGCGCCACGGGAGCTGTCGCGTCACCTTGAGCCACTTGGCGTGCTGGTTGAACATCGAATCGATGATGTGGATGAACGCCTCATAGCACGAGAACAGCCCATGTCGGCCCGTCAGCAGGTAGCCCTCGAGCCAGCCTTCGCAGACGTGCTCACTGAGGATCTCCATCACCCGACCGTCGGCCGACAGCTGCATGTCCACCGGCTCGACATCAGCCATCCACGCCGTGCCGGTGAGGTCGATCACAGCGTCGAGGCGATTCGATGCCGTTTCGTCCGGCCCGAACAATCGGAAGTTGCGACTCACGAGATTCAGGCGCATGACCGACGCCAGAAACCCGCCGAGGACTCGTGTGGCCTCCGCCTCGACGCCGCCCGGCGTTGGGACGGTCACCGCGAACTCCTGCACCGACGGCATGATCAGCGGCTGCAATAGCACGCCACCATTGGCATGCGGATTGGCACTCATGCGCCGCGCGCCGGCCGGCGCGAGCGCGGTGATCGCGTCGTGCACACGTCCGTCCGCATCGAAGAGTTCCTGCGGCCGGTAGCTGCGCATCCACTCGTCGAGCTGACGAAGGTGTTCAGGGTTTCGGAAGTCGGAGATCGGCACCTGATGCGCCCGCCACGTCCCCTCCACCGGCAGGCCATCGACCACCTTCGGTCCTGTCCATCCCTTCGGTGTCTGGAACACGATCATCGGCCACCGCGGTCGTGGCGGCGGATTGCGCGAGCCCGCCACACGCGCCTGCCCTTGTATGGTACGGATCTTCGCGAGCACCAGCTCCATGGTCGCGGCCAGCTGCTCATGCATCGCCATCGGATCATCCCCGATCACGAAGTGCGGGTCGTGACCGTAGCCGCGGAGCAGGTCCGTCAGCTCATCGCGCCCGATCCGCGCCAGCACCGTCGGGTTGGCGATCTTGAAGCCATTCAGATGCAGAATGGGCAGCACCGCGCCATCGTGGACCGGATTGAGAAACTTGTTCGAGTGCCAGCTGGCGGCGAGTGCACCGGTTTCCGCTTCGCCGTCACCCACGATGCAGGCCACGATGAGATCGGGATTGTCGAATGCCGCACCGTACGCATGCGCGAGCGAGTAGCCGAGCTCACCGCCCTCGTTGATCGATCCCGGCGTCTCCGCTGAGACATGACTGGGGATGCCGTAGGGCCACGAGAACTGTCGAAACAGGCGACGCAGGCCGGCGCGGTCGCGCGTGATCAGCGGATAAGTCTCGGTGTACGTCCCCTCGAGGTACGTGTTCGCCACCAACCCCGGACCGCCGTGGCCGGGACCGATGACGTTGATCATGTCGAGGTCGTGCGCCGTGATGAGGCGATTCAGATGCACGTACAGAAAGTTCAGACCGGGGGTTGTGCCCCAGTGCCCAAGCAGACGCGGCTTGATATGCTCCACAGCGAGCGGCGCTTCGAGCAGCGGGTTGGCGCGCAGGTAGATCTGCCCGACGGACAGATAGTTCGCGGCGCGCCACCAGCCGTGGATGGCGGTGAGCTGGCCAGGCGCGAGCGTGAGCATTCATTCACCGTTCCGTGCTGATGATGGGTGTGTGTTACGCTCTGCATGAATGGCAGGTCGCACGCCCTGCCCGCCTGTGCGTCAGGTATCTGTCTTTCGTCTGTTCCGGCGGCCGGGGGCGAACGCACGGAACATCACGCCAATCAACGCAATCCAGAACAGCCACCAGATCATGTGCATGCCCCAGAAATGGTACCCGTTATACATGTGAAACATCGTACGCTCCCGTTCCTGACGAATGAGGGATTCCGCATGGGTCGTATGCGGCGGTGTAGCGACGATCAGCGCCGTGTTCGCTGAGCGCTGTCGACTGCCGCAGGTCGTTCGGTAACCAGTGCACGTGTCAGTGAACACCTCGTCATCAGGATGGCCACAGGTGAACCACGCTCATTCAGATGCTGCTGTCTTCACCCCGTTTCATCAGTGCAAACAGTGTGCACACCGAGGCAGCTGACGCGCGGAACCGCTTCCCGGAAGGGGGGGCGATCACCCTACAGTTTCACCCGACGCAGCAGCTGCGCATTGATCGCGACGACGATGGTGCTCACGGACATCAGAATGGCGCCGACCGCCGGCGTCAGCACGATTCCCCACGGTGCCAGCACACCCGCTGCGAGCGGAATCGCGAGAATGTTGTAGCCCGCCGCCCACCACAGATTCTGGCGCATCTTGGCATACGTGGCGCGCGAGAGGTTGATGATGCGCGGCACATCGCGGGGATCGCTGCGCACCAGCACGATGTCGCCTGCCTCCACCGCGACGTCGGTCCCCGCGCCAATCGCGATACCCACATCAGCCGTCACCAGCGCCGGTGCATCGTTCACCCCGTCGCCGACCATCGCCACGCGCTTGCCCTGCGCCTGCAGCTTCTGAATCTCCGCCGCTTTGCCTTCCGGCAACACCTGCGCGAGGACCGTGGTGATGCCAACCTCGTGTGCCACGGCGTCGGCGACGGCCTTCGCATCACCCGTCATCATCACCACCTCGACACCAGCGTCCTGCAGCTGCTTCACGGCATCTGCGGCCTCTGGACGGATCGCGTCGGCCACCGCAAAGCTTGCGAGAACGACCGTGCCTTCAACGAGCGAGATCACGGCTTGCCCGAGTGCCGCCGCCTCGGTCGCGAACTCTCCGAACTCCGGTGCCGGCGAGGCCTTGAGATCCGCCAGGAGGTTGGGGCCACCGGCCGACAGCGACCGGCCGGACACCGTCGCACTCACGCCACGGCCCGGAATCGTCGTGAAGTTCGTCGCGGCAGGCACCTCGAGCTTCCGATCCGCCGCGCTCTGCACGATGGCCTTCGCGACGGGATGCTCGGCATCGCGTTCCATGGAGGCTGCCAGACGCAGCGCATCGTCCTCACTGAGTCCCGACGTCGTGCGCATGCCCACGACACGGTGCTGGCCCAGCGTCAGCGTGCCCGTCTTGTCGAACACCACCGCCGTCAGGTTGCGCGCTTCTTCGAGGCCACGCCGGTCGCGAATCAACAAGCCGTTCTTGGCACCAAGCGTCGTCGAGATCGCGAGCACGAGCGGCACTGCGAGGCCCAACGCATGTGGACACGCGATGACAAGCACCGTCACCAGTCGCTCGACGGCGGTGGCGAGCGTCGCACCAGACAGCAGCCACGCGGCGAAGGTGATGGCCCCGGCACCGAGCGCGACCCACGTCAGCCAGAACGCCGCACGATCCGCGAGCACCTGCGCCCCCGACTTCGACTTCTGTGCCTCAGCGACGAGGCGCATGATGCCCGCCAGCGCGGTGCGATCACCGGTACCCGTCACCGTCACCCGCATCGAGCCGGCACCGTTCACCGTACCGGCAATCACCTTCGCCTGTGCGGTCTTCTCGACAGGTGCCGATTCACCAGTGATCAGCGACTCATCGACCTTGCTCGTGCCGGACAACACCACACCATCGGCCGGCACATTGGCGCCCGGTCGCACGAGTACGGTATCGCCATCGTGCAGCTCGCCAATCGGCACGTCCTCGGTGGTCTCAGCACTGCCTTCACCGGTCACACGGACGGCCGTCGTCGGCAGCAACTTCGCCAGTTCGCCGAGGGCGCCTTCCGCCTGCGCCACCGAGCGCATCTCGAGCCAATGCCCGAGCAACATGATCGTGATCAGTGTTGCCAGCTCTTCCCACAACGGCATGGCGGGAAAGCCGAGGGCGACTGAGACGCTGAACACAAATGCCACGCTGATGGCAAGCGCAATCAGCGTCATCATGGCGGGCTGGCGATCCTTGATCTCGCCGACAGCACCGCGCAGAAACGGCGCGCCGCCGTAGACGAACAGCGCCGTGCCGAAGAGCGCCGGGATCCAGTGCGAGCCAGTGAACGACGGCGGTGTGAAGCCCAGCGCGTCCGGGAGCATGTGCCCCCAGATCAGCGGCGGAATGGTCAGTGCAAGCGAAATCCAGAACTTGTCGCGGAACATCGCGACCGAGTGGCCAGCATGTTTGTCGTGGCCAGCGTGCTCGTCGTGCGCACCTTGCGCAGCGTGCCCGGCGTGCGGATCAGGCGTCGTGTCCGTCGCACCCCGTTTCATGCCGTGATCGGTAGCCATGTCATGGCCCGCGTGCGTCTCTCGCGCGGCGTAACTGTTCGGACTCGCAGTCGCGACCGTCTGCGGGGCCTCAGTGTGCCCGTCGTGATCCGCATTCGGCGACACCCCGGACGCATCTACCGTCGGCGGTACGTCAAGCACGTGCGGTACTCCATCTGGCTCACTCATGCGCTCGCCACCGGCAGAAGATCATGATGCGCGTCGTGCTGCCAGAATGCTCGGCGCGCGACGGCAGCAAGACTTCC
>JACMOE010000332.1 GCA_014378185.1 Gemmatimonadaceae bacterium
CCGATCACGTAGGCCTGGTTCTCGATCGCGCGCGCGGGCAGCAGCACATCCCAGTGCGGACGGCGCGCCGCGGGCCAGTTCGCGATCACCACCATGAGGTCGCACGATGGCGCGGCGGCGCGAAAGAGTTCCGGAAAGCGGAGATCGTAACACACGAACGGGCTCACACGCACGCCGTCGATGTCGATCACCGTGTGCGCTGCCCCCGCCCGATAGTGGTCGTCCTCATTGGCGAACGCGAAGAGACGCTGCTTCGCGTAGGTGGCAATCAGCCGGCCCTGCGGATTGAACACAGCGGACACGTTCGTGTATCCACCGTCGGCACGCGTGGCCACGCCGGCCATGAGCCACACATCGTGTCGTGAGGCCAGGGCGCCGAGGCGCTCGTACGACGGACCGTCCACCGGCTCTGCCCAGCGGTGGGGTTCCATCGTGAATCCGGTGGTGCACATCTCGGGCAGCACCACGAGCCGAGCGCCGGTGGATGCGGCGCGTGCGACGCAGACGGCGGCGCGGTCGAGCGAGCCCTCGGGCTGCTGCCAGCCCGTGTCGTATTCGCCGAGGGCGACGCGGAGTGTGGCGTGCCCGTCGTGCGGCGCCGACCGTGCCGCGCTCACAGCAACGCTTCGCGCAGCCGCACGCTTCCCTCGCGTACCATGGCCGTATCGCAGCTGAACGAGAAGCGCAACGCATCCGGATAGCTGGGTCCGAAGGCGTCGCCTGGTGCGCTGCCGATGCCGTCGTCCGCCAGTGATGCGGACAGTGCGTCCGCATCAGCCACTTCGAGGCGGTCGTAGACCGACGGGTCGATGGCGGCCCACACGAAGAACGTGCCGCGGGGCACGAAAGGCGTGACGCCAGGAATGTCCGCCAGCGCGTTGAGCATGATGTCGCGGCGCACCTTGTATTCGTCGCGCATGGCGATGGTGCTTGCCGAGCTGCCCTTGATGGCGGCCAGCGCGGCCCACTGCGACAGGCTGTTCACGCCGTTGATGGTGCAGCGCAGCAGCTTCGGGATGCGGTCGTGCATGAGCGGCGCGCGGGTCACCATGTAGCCGGTGCGCAGCCCGCTCATCGCATGGCTCTTGGAGAACGAGAAGATGCTGATGATGCGCTCGTCGTCCGGGTCGGCCAGCGAGCCGATGGACACGTGCTCGTACGGCTGGAACACCAGGTCCTCGTACGCTTCGTCCGACACGATCCACAGGTTGTGGCGGCGCGCGACGTCATAGATGGCGCGCAGTTCATTTGCCGAGAGGACGGCGCCCGTGGGGTTGTGCGGCGTGTTGAGGAAGATCGCCTTTGTCTTCGGCGTGATTGCGGCTTCGATGTCCTGCGCGCGGTAGGCGAAGCCCTCCTCGGCCGACAGGCGGACGCCCACCACCACCCCGCCCGCGAGGCGGATATTCTCGGCCACTTCCGTCCACATCGGGTCCGGGATGATCACCTCGTCTCCCTCCAGCAGCAATGCGCCGAAGGTGACGAAGAGCGCGTGCATCGCGCCGTTGGTGAGGAACACGTCATTGCTCGTGACGCCCGGCAATCCGTTCTTCACGCGCGCCTTCTCGGCCAGCGCGGTGCGGAGTTCCGGGATGCCGTTGTTCGGCACGTAGTGCGTCTTGCCGGCGTACATGGCGGCCACCACCGCGTCCGAGATGTGCGCGGCAGGTGCGAAGCTCGGGTCGCCCGATTCGAACCGGAAAACCACCTTGCCCGCGGCCTGGGCACTCAGCAGCCGTTCACGGATCTGGACGATCTTGCCCAGCGAAACGAAATCGAGCGGGTGCGGCGTGGCAGCGGGCGACTGTTCGGCGGATCGGGTCATCGTTGGGCGGGATGAGGGGAGTATTGATAGTGTAATGCCGAAAGTGCATTTAGTGCAACAATATCTCGAGAATTAATTCTTTGAATGTGCAAAAGACTCTGACTGTTGTAAAATTTGTGCATTTCTGACAATATTTGTTGTCGTTTCAACAATCTTTGGCTCCTTTGCTGCGGCCTGTGCCGCTGCGCATGCCCAAATCGCCACCCATGAGGAATGAATGAAGCTCGTCACCTGCGTCGTCCGGCCCGAACGACTCCACGCCGTGAAGGGAGCGCTGTTCGAAGTGGGCGTCACCGGCATGACGCTGACGCGCGTGAGCGGACATGGGGGCGAGCAGGAGATCGTCGAGCACTATCGCGGCTCCGCACTCGTCCTGGAGTTTCGCGACAAGGTGAAGATCGAGATGGCGGTGTCCGAGCCATTCGTCGAGGCGACCATCCAGGCGATCCTCCGGTCCGCGCGTACGGGTGAAGTGGGTGACGGCAAGATTTTCGTGCAGCAGCTCGAGCGCGTCGTGCGCATTCGCACCGGCGAACGCGATACCGACGCGCTGACTCCCGTGACCGCAGACGAAGTACAGGCGCGACATAGCGAATACGAGATGTGGAGGGCGGAGTGATGATGGCCATCCCGATCAGTGCCGGTGATACCGCATGGGTGCTCATCTCCACGGCGCTCGTGATGCTCATGGTGCCGGGCCGTGCCCTGTTCTACGGCGGCCTGGTGCGCGGCAAGAACGTCCTCAACAGCATGATGATGTCGCTCGCACCACTCGGCATCGTCACGGTGCAGTGGGTCGTCATTGGCTACTCGCTGGCGTTCTCACCTGGCAATGCGTTCGTGGGTGGCCTGTCATGGTGGGGCTTTTCGGGTATCGGCGCGGCCGCGAATCCGGCGTACGCGGCCACCATTCCGCACGTGCTGTTCGCGCTGTTTCAGGCGATGTTCGCCGTCATCACCGTGTCCCTGATATCCGGTGCCGTGGTGGAGCGGATGCGCTTTTCCGCCTACCTGGTATTTGCCGTTGCGTGGACGACGCTGGTGTATGATCCGCTCGCGCACTGGGTGTGGGGTGACGGCGGCTGGCTGCGCACGCTGGGCGCGCTCGACTTCGCCGGCGGCACGGTGGTGCATGTGAGTGCGGGCACCGCGGCGCTGGTCGCGGCGCTGGTGCTGGGCAAGCGACACATGCTTGGCCGCGCGCCCCTGGTGCCGCACAGTGTGCCCTTCACCCTGTTCGGCGCGGGCCTGCTCTGGTTCGGATGGTTCGGCTTCAACGCAGGCTCCGCGCTCGCGGCGAATGACCTGGCGGCGATGGCCTTTGCGTCGACGCATGCCGCCGCTGCCGCGGGCCTTACGGCGTGGATGCTCATCGATATCGTGCGCACTGGCCGAGCGACGGCCGTGGGCGCCGCGACCGGGGCGGTGATCGGCCTCGTGGCCATCACGCCCGCTGCCGGCTTCGTGAGCACGCGGTCCGGGCTGGCCATCGGCGTGATTGCCGCCGTCGCCAGCTACGTGGCCATGCAGATCCGCGCGCGCACGTCCGTTGATGATACGCTCGACGTGTTCGCCTGCCATGGCGTGGCGGGCATCGTCGGCGCATTGCTGACAGGCGTATTCGCCAGCAAACTGGTGAATCCCGCCGGCGCAGATGGGTTGCTGCACGGCGGCGGCTTTCACCAGCTGGGCGTGCAGGCACTCGCGGTGCTCGTCACCATGGTGCTCTCGGGCTCACTCACGGCGGGCATACTGGTGGCCATGCAGGCGGTGTCCAAGGTGCGGAGTTCCATCGCGTCCGAGGTGGTGGGGCTGGACTC
>JACMOE010000333.1 GCA_014378185.1 Gemmatimonadaceae bacterium
AAACTCCGCGGTAATGGGCGCCACCGATGCAGCGGAATCGACACCCGTGGAGGAGAGGGCCGCGGCCTGTGCGCGAAGCGGTGCGCCAAGTAGCAGGGCGGCTCCGAAGGCGAAGCCGAGTGAGCGGAGAGTGCGCGAACGTGCAGGCATTGTGATCCAGTGTGTTGGGGACTCGACGCCAATTGGAGACCCACGGCGTCGTGAATGGTGGCGCCGTGTCAGCGCGAGGTCTAGTCTTTCACCGCGATCTTCTGCGAACTTCGGGCCGCGCACAGCTGCACTGGTACCGAGCCGCCAATCCGTCCCCCTGAAAGCCCGAGCGCCGGCTCATCCAACGATGCAACACACCGCGCCCCCGTGAATGACTCAATTGTGACGGAGGTCACCTCGTCAGCGGCGGCCAGCGACGGACGGCTCATCCGCGTGATCGGCGTGTGGGGTCTCGCTGCCGGCATCGTGAACGTCACCATTGGCGGGGGCATCTTTCGACTCCCGTCGGGCGCGGCGGCGACGCTGGGCGCTGCCGCGCCGCTGGCCTACCTCGTGTGCGCCGCCTCCATGGGCCTCATTGTCCTCTGCCTGGCGTCAGCGGGCAGCCGCGTCTCGATGACCGGAGGACCGTACGCGTACGTTGAAACCGCGTTCGGCCCATTCGTCGGCTTCATGTCCGGCATGTTGCTGTGGGTCGGAATCACACTCGCGCTGTCTGCCGTTGCGTCGTTCTTCGCCGATGCCGTGGCGGCCGTGGTGCCGGCGCTCCCGCTCTGGGGCAAGCGCGTTGCGCTCGTGGTCATGCTCGTGGCACTCGCGGCCGCGAACGTGCGCGGCGTGGCGGCCGTCGCCCGCTTCAACACGGTGGCCACCGTTGCCAAGCTGGTGCCGCTGCTCGTGCTCGTGGTTGCCGGCGCGTTCGCGATGCACAGCGACAACCTGCGGTGGACAATCACACCAACCGGCGGCACCGTTGCGCGCGCGTCCATCCTGCTGCTGTTTGCGTTTCTCGGGGTGGAGTCCGCCCTCGTGCCGAGTGGCGAGGTGATAAACCCGTCGCGCACCGTGCCGCGGGCAATCTTCTCCGCCATGGCGGCGATCACCGTCATCTATCTCGCGATCCAGGTCGTGGCCCAGGGGCTGCTGGGGGCGGCCCTGGCCAACGATCCCACGCCGCTCGCATCGGCGGCCGCCGTCGCGCTTGGTCCAGCCGGCGGCACGCTCATCCTCGTGGGCTCCCTCATATCGATGTTCGGCTACGTGAGCGGGATGATGCTCGCGGTGCCACGCATGCTGTTCGCCTTCGGTCGCGACGGCTTTCTCCCGTCCGCGCTGGCCCGCACGCATCCCGCCTGGCATACGCCACACGTGGCGATCGCCGTGCAAGTCGGTCTCGTCGCACTGCTCGCGACGTTCGGCATCTTCGAAAAGCTCGCGGTCGCGGCAAACGTGACGGTGCTCCTGGTGTACGCCGCGTGCTGCCTTGCCGCGTTCGAGCTGCGTCGGCGGAACGTGCAGACCGGCGGTGTGCCCATGCGCGTGCCCTTCGCGAGCGTGGTGCCGTGGGCGGCACTGGGCGTGATCGCCTGGATGCTCTCCAGCGTCCGGCAGAACGAATGGATTGCCGCGGTCGTGATCGTGCTGTTCGCAAGCGTCGTCTATGCGCTCACCCTTTCGTCGCGGCGCGCCCGCGCCGCTACCACATGACCGATTCGCTCCTTCGTTTTCGCCAGGAATTTCCCATCCTCGCCACCACCAACTACCTGGTGTCCAACTCGCTCGGCGCCATGCCGCGCGCCGTTCCGGGGCAACTCGCCGAGTATGCGGAGCAGTGGGCCACGCGGGGCGTGCGGGCGTGGGCACAGGGCTGGTGGGAGATGCCGGTTTCGGTGGGCGACGAAATCGCGCCGCTCATCGGTGCCGGCGCGGGCGAAGTGGCGATGGTGTCCAACGTCTCCATTGCGCAGGCGCAGATCTTCTCCGCGCTCGATTACCAGGCGGGCGGGCGGGACACCATCGTGATGACCGAGCTGGATTTTCCGTCCGTGCGATACGTATACGACGAACTGGCCACGCGGCTGGGGGCGCGCATCGTGGTGGTTCCGAGTGACGACGGCATGAGCATCGACGAAGAGCGCCTGCTGGCCGCGATTGACGAGCGCACGCGACTGGTGGCGATCTCGCACGTATTGTTTCGCTCGGCGTACGTGCTCGATGCTGCGCGCATCTGCGCGCACGCGCATCGCATGGGCGCCCTGGTGTCGCTCGATGCGTATCACTCGGTGGGCATCGTACCCGTGGACGTGCAGGCGATCGGTGCGGATTTCCTCACTGGCGGTGTGCTCAAGTGGCTGTGCGGCGGACCGGGCGGCTGCTTCCTGTGGGTGCGTCCCGAGGTGGGGGAATCGCTTGCACCGGCACTCACTGGGTGGCAGGCGCACGAGCACCCATTCGCCTTCGAGGCGGAGATGACCTACGCCCACGGTGCGTGGCGATGGCTCACGGGCACACCGTCCATTCCCGCATTGTTCGCGGCCACCGCAGGTCCTCGGCTCGTGCGCGAGGCGGGGATGGAGGCGATTCGCGCCAAGAGCGTGCGCCAGACGACGCGGCTGATCGAGCTTGCCGACGCGCGGGGCTTTTCCGTGACGGCGCCGAGGCTCGCGGACCGTCGCGGCGGTACGGTGGCGTTCGACGTGCCGCACGCACGGGAGGTGGCGCAGGCGCTGCTGGCTCGCGACGTGATCGTGGACTATCGGCCAGGGGCGGGCATCCGCGTGGCTCCGCACTTCTATACCAGCGACGACGAGCTGGAAGGAGCGGTTGGCGCCATCGACGAGATCCTCGCGAACGAGCACTGGCGGCGTTACACTGGCGACAGGCCGGTGGTCACGTGACTTTACCGGTCGTCCGGAGCGAAGCGAAGGTCCTGCTCTTCGCCGGAGCAACAGCAGGCCCTTCGCACTGCTCAGGACGACAATTCGCCACTCTCCCTACCTGAACGATACATGCCGCCAGCAGCGACCAAGCTCCGGAAAGCGTACGTCAACGTGGACCATCCTGCCGTGCTCCTGCGCTTCGAGGATGGGCACGAGATCCGTGTGGCGCAGGGCAAGGTGAAGAC
>JACMOE010000334.1 GCA_014378185.1 Gemmatimonadaceae bacterium
GCTTCCACTCTTCGTCGTCGAAGAAGCCGAGTTGAATGGGCACCCGGCGCACCTGGAAGGCGTTGGTGCCGATGAGGGAATCGGCCACGTTCTCCTTGACGTACGCATTCATCCCCTGGATCACCGCCACCACAGCGACGAGAAACGCCACGGACACGATGATGCCGAGGAGCGTGAAGAAGCTCCGCAGCTTGTTGGCGCGTATCTCGCCGAACGCAGTCATGAGGATGTCGAGAAAGTGCATTGACTCCTAGTCTCTCACCGCTCGCTCGTGCGCGCTAGCGAAGGGCTCGCTCGCTACGCCCGCTTGACGGCTCGCTCGCTGTCGCTCGCTTGACGGGGGACGGGGGACGGCCAACAGCCCGAGTTGAAGATTCAAATCAACAGCAGTGATCCGCTCGTTTGCCGTCCCCCGTCCAGCGAGCGTCTAGCGAGCGACCCGTCACCCGTCCCCCGTCCCCCCAACTGTCACCACGCGCTTCTCCTCGTGCGACAGGTACGCGGCTTCAATGATCTCCAGCCCGGCCACGACATCCGCCACCGGCACGGGCTGCTGAGCGCCATCCCGCACCGCGCGCGCGACCCCAGCATAGAACTGCTCATACGCGCCGGCCGCCGTGGGCACCACCTCGTTGATGCTCGGCCCCACGATCGATCCCCAGCGCGCTTCCGGTTCCTCGCCGTACCCGGCATCTCCCGCGCGCAAGCCGCCCTTCAACTGCTCCTCCTGCACGTCCAGCCCGTACTTCATGTAGGCGGCACGCGAACCGAACACACTCATCCGCGGGCCAGGCTGCCCCGCCATGGCACTCATGTACAGGTGCGAGCTCACCCCGCTCGCGTGCGTCAGCGCGAGGAAGGCATCGTCGTTCGTCATCACCCCCGCATGCCGCGCCATCAACTCGGCATACACGTGCGTCACGCCACCGAACAGCACCAGCGCCTGATCGACGAGGTGCGTGCCGATGTCGTGCAGCATGTCCTCGCCACGCGCACGCCCGTCAACCAATAGCCAGCCGGGCTTCGGCGTGGGACGCCACCGGTCGAACCGCGACTCATACCGGAAGATGTGGCCGAGTGCATCGTCGCGGAGCAGGCGCTGGAGCGTGAGGAAGTCGCCATCCCACCGACGATTCTGGAAAGGCATGGCCAGCCTGCCAACGCGCTGCGCAATGTCCGCCAGCTCGCGCGCCTGCGCCGGCGTGCCCGCGAACGGCTTGTCCACTACCACGTGCCGCAGGGCCTCGAGCGCCGCGCGCGCCAGCGGATAGTGCGACGCATTCGGCGAGCTGATCGAAATGAGGTCGAGGCGCGGCGTGAGCGTGAGCAGCGCCTCGAGGTCCGCCACCACCTGCGTTCCGGGATACTGCGATTCCACGGCGGTGCGGCGCGCGGCATCGCTCGTCATTACCGCCGCCAGCTTCAGGCCCGGTGTGCGCGCGATGAAGGGCGCATGGAACGTGGCGCCGCCCAGCCCGAAGCCGATGAGTCCCACGCGCGTGGGCGCGGTGCTGGTATCCATGATCGTGCTCCCCGTAACGTGAGCCAGCGCAGGAATTCGCTCGCGTGGTCCGGCTACTGAACGGGTGCCCGCAGCAGTCCAAGCTTGAGCGCCAGTGTCACATAATCCGCGCGATGCGTGAGATCGAGCTTGTCGTTGATCCGTTGCTTGTATGTATCCACCGTCTTGGGGCTGATGGACAGTTGCTCGCCAATCTCGGGCGCGGTATAGCCCCGCGCGATCAGTTGCATCACGGAGCGCTCGCGGTCGGTGAGCCGCTCGTAGCGCGCCTGGTCCGACGCATGCGCCTCTCGGCGTCGGGCGCCCTGCGCCAGCACGCGCGCCGCCGCGGGCTGCACCCACGCCTCTCCGCGCGCCACCGCGCGAACAGCCGCCACCAGCTCCCGGTCGGCCGCACTCTTCACAAGGTAGCCGGACGCACCCGCCTCGAGCACGGCCTCCAGGTACGCCTCCTCCGAGTGCATGGTCAGCACCAGCACCCGTGCCCCCTGCTCGCGGTTGGACGTGATGGCGCGCGTGGCCGAGATGCCATCGCCGTCGGCCATCGAGATGTCCATCACCACCACATCCGCCGCGATGCGGGACATCAGGGCGACGGCGGCGTGCCCGCCATCGGCCTCACCCACCACATCGATGTCCTGAGCTGCGCCGAGCACGGCCTTCAGGCCCGTGCGCACGATCGCATGGTCGTCCACCAGCACCACCCGAATTGGCATCGTGCGCCTCCCTCCGTCAGGTCGTCAATGGAACCGTGGCCACGACGCGTGTTCCGCGCCGAGGTACGCTGCGCAGGCTGAGTTGGCCGTTCACCAGGCCCACCCGTTCGCGCATGGAGAACAGCCCCATGCCAGGCCGCCGCTGCTCGGCAAGCGCCACGTCGAATCCCACGCCGTCGTCCTCCACCTCCAGCACGGCGGACGTACCCTCGTGACGCAGTCGCATGTCCACGCGCTGTGCATCGGCATGGCGCGTTGCATTGCGCAGCGCTTCCTGTGCCACGCGGTAGAGCGCGGCCGCAACGGACGCCGGAATGGGCGGGTCGAATTCACACGCGTCCACCTGCACGTCCATCGTGCCCTGCGCCCGGGCCTGGCGCGCCAGCCATTCGAGTGCAGCTGCCAGACCGAGATCGTCGAGCACGCGCGGATGCATCGTGTGCGAGAGCGATCGCACTTCCTCCAGCGCCTCCGCGGCGAGCTCGCGCAGCGTCACGATGCGCGCGTCCAGCGCCGGCGTCGTGCTCTCGCGCGCTGCGGCCCCCAATTGAAGCATCACCGCAGTGAGGATCTGGGCCGTGGAGTCGTGGAGCTCGCGCGCCACCCGCGCACGCTCCTCGTCCTGCGCGCTGATCACCTGCGCAGCCAGCAGCCGCTCGCGCGCGCGATCCTCCGTCAGCCGGTCCAGCAGCGTGTTGAGCGTGCTGCCCACACGCATGATGTCGCGATCCGCCAACGCGCTCGACGGCACCCGCGCCGTCATGTCGCCACCACTCAAGCGGCTGGCCGTGA
>JACMOE010000039.1 GCA_014378185.1 Gemmatimonadaceae bacterium
CTACCTTCTCACATCGCCAACGTCGAGTATACGGCGATGATTGCCGCCATCGTGAACGATCCAAGCGTACGCCGAACGCCTTAAAGCATTGCGGAGCGACGACTCTCATTCTCTGGGTAAACAGCCTGTAAACCGTCGCCTCCCGTTTGACTTGTCCTTGTTCTGGCGCGAGGTTGGCTGATGCAACCGGGTAAGGCATTGTGGTGTCCAACCCCAAAGCCGCTGCATCCACGCTCCGCCTCGTGCCACGATGAGCCACCACCGTTCACTCCGCGTCGTCGTGCTGGCTCTCGTGCTTGCGAGTGCTCCCCTCCGAGCGCAACAGGTCCAACCTGTAGCCGACGTCATTCGTGGTCGCATCACCGACGACTCCAGCCGCGCGCTTGTCGCCAGCGTCACGGTGACGAGAGGCCCGGACCGGCTCACGCAGCAGTCGTCCACCGATAGCGCAGGTCGGTACAGCGTCCGGTTCGAGCAGGGCACGGGCGACTACCTCGTGTACGTCAGCGCCACGGGATTCAAGGTCTCGCGGCGTCGCGTGCAGCGGCAGGCGGTGGAACACGAGTTCGTGGCCGACTTCAGGATGGAGCGTGATATCGCAATGCTCGCCGCGGTGAAGGTGACCGCGGACAAGCCGGAGCGCGCATCCAACGACGTGAACGCCACGGAGCCTGAGCCAGGATCGTCCGAGAAGTGGAAGGACGGCATCAATGGCGCCATTTCGCCAAGCCTTGCCGGTAACCTGAATGCAATTGCCGGCACCTTCTCCAACATCACCATCACGGGCGCTGGCCCATCCATTCTTGGATCCGGCGGTGAATCGAACCTCAATACGTTGAACGGAATGGGCCTCGCCACGGGCTCCATTCCGCGCGCAGCGCGTACGGAAACGCGGGTGACCGGAGCGACGTTCGATCCCACCCGCGGCGGCTTTGCCGGCGCCAACATCGATGTGCGACTCGGACCAGGCGACCGGTTCTACCAGAATCGCAACGCGTTCGTCACTGTCGATCCCCGGCAGCTCCAGTTCGCCGATGCCACCGCGAGATCACTCGGCGCCCAGAGTGGCGGCGCCCGTGGGAGCGTCGGCGCCGATGGCGAAATGATCCGCGGTGCCGCCACCTACAACGTGTCACTCGACGTGGCCCGCAATACGAGCGATCCCGCCACGTTGCTCGACGCGGATGCGTCCTCCCTGTTGCGTGCCGGTATCGCGCCCGATTCCGTGGCGCGGCTGGTGGCTATCGCCGGCCCGCTCGGGCTCGCGACAATCGTCGGCCTGCCCGCCAACCGCCAGCACGATGCAATCAGCTGGCTGGGACGATTCGACGATACGCGTGACACGTTGAGCACCCGCGCCCTCACCAGTTACGCAGGCTACACCCATGATGGGGCACTCGGGTTCGGTCCCACAGCGGCGCCGTCGACCTCGGGTGAACGCAGCGAACGCACGGTGGGCGGCCAACTCACCCTGGGTACATTCGTCGGCGAAGGGCGACGCATCCTCACCGAAACGCGGATGGCGGCCAGCGCGGTGCAGACGCGGGTCACGCCGTATCGGTCGCTGCCGGGCGCGAACATCGTCATTCGCTCGTCCACGCTCGACGCCAATCCCGACGTCACCGACGTCTCACTTGGCGGAGGATCGTCCCTCGCTACGGACGATGCGCGCTGGACCGCGGAAGGCGCGAACGAAACGGCATGGAATGCGGGAGGACGGCGGCATCGCTTCAAGTCTCTGGTGTGGGCGCGCGCCGACGGCCTTCGACAGACGGGCACTCCCAACCAGCTCGGTACTTTCGCCTTCAACTCCATCGCGGACTTTGCCGCGGGACATCCGCAGAGCTTCTCGCGTACGCTGACACAACCTGAACGGTCCGGCAGCGTGTGGAACTCGGCTGCCGCCGTCGCGCACACGTGGGCGCCCACCCGATTCTTCAGCCTGCTGTATGGCGCGCGCGTGGAAGCTGACGGGTTCCTTACCGCACCACCGGTGAATCCCGCGCTCGATCGTGCACTCGGCGTGCAGTCCGGTGTCGCTCCGCTGCGGTTGCACGTGAGCCCGCGCGTGGGCTTCTCGTATACGTACAATCGCGACAAGGACAACGGCAACGGCATGATGAGCAACAATGTCGGGAGCTTCTTCCGCACCGCGGCTGGCGTCGTTCGCGGCGGCATTGGCGACTTCCGCGACCTGTTGCGTCCCGGCATACTCGCCGATGCGTCAGCGGCAAACGGGCTACCCGGCGGAACGTCGTATCTCTCGTGCGTGGGCTCGGCGGTACCGATGGTGGACTGGACGCGCTTCAGTGCGGACCCAGGCACCATCCCCACGCAGTGTGCAAACGGCGCGGGCCCCTTGGCGGAACGAGCCCCGGGAGTGACGCTCATCGACCCCGGCTATGACGTGCCGCACAGCTGGCGTGCGTCGCTGGATTGGAACAC
>JACMOE010000040.1 GCA_014378185.1 Gemmatimonadaceae bacterium
CTGCCCGGGGGCGGACGGGCCGCCCAGCCTCGCGGCAGCGTGCGCAGGACGATGACGCGGATCGCGAGCAGGCACTGCGGCCGGTGCCTCGCGCTGCGCCCGTCCGCGTACGAACGGGCGAGCGGCGACGCGTGGCAGGCGAGCGGGCGGCGAGTGCCGAGCGGGAGCTGGTGCGCATGCTGCTGCATCGCCCGGCGTACTTCGAGCAGGTCATCGAGCGCGTGGGCGAGGAGAGCTTCCGCGACCCCGAGATGCGTCGCATCTTCGCGGCACTCGTCGAACATGGCGCGGAGGTGGGACCGGACGTGCTTGCCGAGCATCTCGACGGGGACGCCGTGGTGGTGATGCAGTCGTTACTCGAAGAAAACGGCGGGTTGGATCACGCCGACGAAACCGTGAGCGGCAGCCTCTCCGCCATGCACGAGCGCAACCTCACCGAGCGCATGTCTGAAATCGACAGGGAAATGCCGATCGCCTCCGATACGCAGAAGGATGAACTGACGAAGGAGAAAATGGCCCTGTTCAAGGAGCTGGGGAGCCTGGGCGGCGGCCAATGGTGGAAGAAATTTCGGTGAGACCCACTTCCAGAGGCTATGATACATGATGGCCACTCGCTCCCGCACCGCCGCCGCTGTCATCGAACCGCCGACTCCCCGAGTCCCGGCCCTCATGCATCCTGACGTCCAATCCCTGCTTGCCGTGCAGGCCGACGATCTCGAGGTCTACAACCTCGAAGACCGGCTGACATCGCTCGCGCCGCGCCTTGCCGCGCTGGAAAAGGAGCGGGGCAAGGTGGCGAGTCAGCTCGACAAGGCACGCGCGTCCATCGCCGCGGAAGAGGTCAGGCAGCGCGAGGCCGCCGCGCACGTGGAGACCAATCGCGCGCTCGTGGAGCGAAGCCAGCGTGCCTACGAGTCGGTCACGTCGCCAAAGGAAGCCACCGCCGCCGTTTCCCAGCTGGAACAGACCAAGCGGATGATGGATGACGCCGAGCGCGATGCGGCACAGGTGCAGGGCCGCATCAACGAGCTGCGGCATCACGTGGCGGATCTGGAGAAGGGCGTCGCGGACGTGGAGGAGCGGCAGGCTTCAACGCGTGCGGAGCTGGAGACGGAGCGGGCCGCCATCGACAAGGAGATCGTTGTCGCGCAGGCCAAGCGCGACAACACGGCCAAGGCCGTGCCGGCCGCCATGCTCTACAAGTACGATCGCGTGCGTGTGCGCAAGCGCGCGGAAACGGTGTTTCCGCTGCGCGACAAGTCATGCAGCGCCTGTGACACCGCAATTCCCACGCAGCGCCGCGCGGCCATGGCCGCCACGGGGTCGCTCGAGATGTGTGAAGGATGTGGCGTGCTGCTCTATGCGGGGGAATGACCCGCGCTGACCGTTGAACCGGTACGCCGGCTCCCGTAGGTTGATGGAATGACTGTCGCAACGCCTGTCGCCCGCCCGCGAGCCCGATGGATCCTGCCGTCCGAGCCGGACGGAGACATGGTGCGGCTGCTCATGGCGGAACTGCTGCTGCCCGAGCCCATCTGTCGCCTGCTCGCCTCGCGCGGTCACTCGCCCGCGGATACAGCCAAGCGCTATCTGCGGCCGCGTCTGGACCAGTTGCTGCCGCCAGGCCAGATGCTCGACATGGCGAAGGCAGTGGACCGCCTGGTGCAGGCGGTGCGCAGCCGGGAGACCATCCTGATCCACGGCGATTACGACGTGGACGGCATGTGCTCTACCACCCTGATGACGCGCGCCCTGCGGCTCCTTGGCGCCACCGTGGTGCCGTTCATCCCGCAGCGACTGGTGGATGGCTACGACCTCACTGACGCCGGCGTGCGCGCGGCGCAGGCCGCCGGTGCCACCCTCGTTGTCACGTGCGACTGCGGCACGAGCGCCGTGCAGCCCGTGGCTGCTCTGCAAGCGCTCGGCATCGACGTCATCATCAGCGACCATCACCTGCCCGGTGGCGACCTGCCCAACGCGTACGCCGTGCTCAATCCCAAGCGGCCAGGCTGTGGCTCCGAGGACAAGGATCTCGCCGCCGTTGGCGTGGCGTTCAAGCTGGCACTCGCCGTCACGCGCGCCATGGGCGGCAACGAGAACAACGTGTTCGGCATGCTTGACCTCGTGGCGCTCGCGACCATCGCGGACGTTGCGCCGCTGCGCGGCGAGAATCGCGTGTTCGCCCGCTACGGCCTGAAGATGCTGGCCGAGACGCAGAACGTCGGCTTGCGCGCGCTCATCCGCGCGGCGGGTCTCGACGGCAAGCCGCTCACCGCTGGACGCGTGGGATTCATCCTCGCGCCGCGCCTGAACGCCGTGGGTCGGCTGGGCAAGGCGCTCCGCGGTGTCGAGCTCCTCACGTCCACCAACGAGCACGACGCCAATGCCATCGCCCGCGAGCTGGAGGAACTGAATGCACGGCGGCAGGAGATCGATCGCTCCGTGCTCAAGGAAGCCCGTGCGCGCGTGCTCGCCCTCGACCTCGACGACACCTTCGGCATCGTGCTCGCCGAGGATGGCTGGCACCCGGGGGTCATCGGCATCGTGGCGTCGCGGCTGGTGGAGGAGTTCGGGCGCCCCACCATCCTCATCGGCCTCGATGGCGACGAAGGGAAGGGGTCGGGTCGCTCCATTTCCCGCTTCGACCTGCACGGCGGCATTGGCCGGTGCAGCCATTTGTTGAAGCGCTTCGGCGGGCACCGCAACGCAGCCGGCGTGACCATTAATCGCGGCGAGGTGGCGGAGTTCACGCGCTGCTTCAACGAGTCGGCGCGCGCTGACCTCACGCTGGATGATCTCGTACCCGAACTGCGTGTGGACATGGAAGTGGCCATCGACGACGTCACGCTCGAGTTTGAGGCAATGCTGCGACACCTCGAGCCGTGCGGCATGGGAAATCCATCGCCAATGCTCGTCACGCGTGGAGTCCGGCTCGCGTCACCGCCGCGCACCGTGGGCGACGGGGGCCTCAAGCTGATGCTCGCCGCACCCGCACGCGATCCCATCGAGGCCATCGGGTGGTCGCTGGGCGCGCGCATCGGTGAACTGGACATGTCGCGCACGTTCGACATCGCCTACCGGTTGGAGCGCGATGAGTTCCGCGGGAAGGTCCGGTTGCAGGCGCGGCTCTCGGATTTCCGGGTGGTGTAGCCCATGCGCATCGTTGCCGGCCAGTGGCGTGGTCGTCGCCTCGTCGCGCCAAAGGGCGACATCGCCAGGCCGACGGCCGATCGAGTGCGCGAAGCGTGGATGAGCATCGTGAATCCGTGGCTGGCGGATGCACGAGTGCTCGATCTCTACGCTGGCTCGGGCGCGCTCGGCATCGAGGCGCTATCGCGCGGGGCAGCCAGCGCGGACTTCGTGGAAAGCGCGGCCGCCAGCCTCACGGCCATCGGCGAGAACCTGGTGAGCGTGGGTGCCGGCACCGAAGCCCGCGTGCATCGCGCTGACGCGCTGGCGTTCATCAGCGGTCTGGCCGCCCATGCGTTCGATGTCGCGTTCGCCGACCCGCCCTACGATCGCGGATTGGCGGCCTCGGTGGCTGAACGGTGGCTCACCATTCCCTTCGCCGGCCTGCTTGGCATCGAGCACCGCGCGTTCGAGAAAATGCCCGAGGGCGGCGAGCGGCGGAAGTATGGTGGCACGGCCATCACCTTCTACCGCGCGGAATGACGCCCTCGCGCGTTGCGCTTTTCGCCGCCGCTGTCGATTGTTCCCCTGTGCCGAACTCACGAATCGCTATTTACGCGGGCAGTTTCGACCCCATCACGCGCGGGCACGAGGATCTCATTCACCGGAGCCTCGAGTTCGTCGATACGCTGGTGGTGGCCGTGGCCGTCAACTCCACCAAGACACCGCTCTTCTCCATCGAGGAGCGCGTGAGCCTCATTCGCGCCTCGATCGGCGACGACGCCCACATCCAGGTGCGCTCCTTCGGCGGCCTGCTGGTGGATTTCGCGCGCGAAGTCGGCGCCTCCCTGCTGATTCGTGGCCTGCGCGCCGTGAGCGACTTCGAGTACGAGTATCAGATGGCCCTCATGAACCGGCACCTTTCGCCGAAACTCGAAACCGTGTTCATGGTTCCGTCACTCGACACCACCTACATCAGTGCCAGCCTCGTGCGCGAGGTCGCGCGCTACGGAGGTGACGTGAACGACCTGGTGCACCCCAGGGTGGCCGACGCACTCCGGGCCAGGATGGCGTCGCAGTGACCTTCATCGAGTCCCTGCACGCCCGCGCCGCGGCGACCCCTCGGCGCATCCTCTTTCCTGAAGCGGGTGATCCGCGAACACGAGAGGCCGTACGGGCGCTGAAGGCCGCGGGGGTGGTTGAGCCCGTGCTGGTTGGGGTCGCGGCGGACGCCATGCCCGGCATCGAGCTCATCGAGACGTGCCCCGGACCGCTCGCGGATGAAGTCGCCGCCCAGGTCTACGCCATTCGCTCGCCCAAGGGCATGACTGAAGACGTCGCGGCAGGGCATGGCATGTCGCCCCTGATGGTGGCCGATGCACTGGTACGCTGGGGCAGGGCCGACGGATGCGTGGCGGGCGCCGTGACCACGAGCGCCGAAGTCGTGCGCGCTGCACTCTGGCTCATCGGGCCCGGAGAGAACGTGCGTACCATCTCCAGCGCCTTCTACATGGATGTGCCGCCATTTCGCGGTACGGAAGGCGAGGTGCTCACGTTCACGGATTGCGCCGTGGTGCGGAAGCCGAGCGCAACGCAGCTCGCCGACATTGCCATGACCGCCGCTCGCGACCGTTGGCGCATCGTGGGTGATGAACCGCGAGTAGCTTTCCTGTCGTTCAGCACGATGGGGAGCGGGTCGGGCGAAAGCGTGACCCGTATACGAGCCGCACTCGATGAGGTCAGGCGCCTTGCGCCCGAGCTCGCCGTGGACGGAGAATTGCAAGGTGACACTGCGCTTGTTCTGGACGTGGCGGCACGAAAGGCGCCAGGGAGTGCAGTGGGCGGAACGGCGAATGTGCTGGTCTTCCCGGATCTGGATGCCGGGAACATCGCCTACAAGCTGGTGCAGCGACTGGCGTCGGCGCGTGCGATCGGGCCTATCCTTCAGGGGATGCGTCGTCCGTGCAACGATCTCTCGCGTGGGGCGAGCGCTGAAGACATCTTCAATGTGGCCGCGATCACCGCACTGCAGGCGGGCGACTCGGCGGGCACACTACTGAACGGGATCCGTCAGGAGACAGGCACATGAGCTTCTCGATCAAGAAGCAGGGTGAAATCGTCGTGGTCGATGTCGAAGGTCAACTCATCGTTGGAAACCGCCAGGAGCTCAAGCAGAAGGTGCTGGATGAGCTCGAGCGTGGCGAAAAAAAGTTTCTCATCGACTTCGCCCAGACGGGCTACATCGATAGTTCCGGACTCGGCGTGCTGGTCTCGCTGTCCAAGAAGATTCGCGAGCAGGGGGGAGAGCTCCGGCTCGCCAACCTGAACGACGACCTTCGGACGCTCTTCGAGCTCACCAAGCTCGACACCCTCTTCCAGATCTCCGACACGCGCGAGCGCGCCCTGTCGAGCTTCTGATCCCGACCTGACGTCGATGGCGCGGCCCGTTTCGCAACGGGCCGCGCGTCTTCGTCCCCGGGCACTCTTCACGTCGCCCCAGCCCGCTTCCCAACCACATGGCCGCGTCCCAGCTGCCCTCTCTTCACGCCGGGCTTCGCGTTTCGCTGCAGGTCGACATTCCCAGCGACGTCGCCTACATCGAGCGTGTCGTCGATCTCGTGCGTCATCCCTGCGCCGAACTCGCGTTCAACAAGCACCAGCTCGCGCTCAACGTGCCGGTGGCGCTGAGCGAGGCGCTCTCGAACGCCATCCTCCGCGCCAACAATGAAAGTCCCGACAAGCGCGTGCGCGTCCGTGCCGAAGTCGACACCATGCGCCTCGTCGTGGAGATTTCCGACGAAGGGGTGCACTTCGACCTGGAGGCCAAGACACTCGATGCCACCGACGCCGCCAACCTCGATCGCGAGGATGGGCGCGGGCTGTTCCTCATGCGAAAATTGATGGATGGTGTGGAGCGGTTCGACGTGTCGGGGCAATTGTCGGGCAACGTGATTCGCCTCACCCTCACGCGCGCGTGAGCGAACTGGGCGAGGTCCTCACGGCGTTCCACGAGGCCACGTCCTGTGAGGCGGCCGTGTGGCGGCGCGACCGCGATGGCGCCCCGCTCAAGTTCGTCGCCGGCACCGGCCGCGCTGATCCGCCGCGGGATGAGTGGCTCCCAGGCAGCAGTGCCATTCATGAGGAACTGGTGGAAAACGGGCGCCTGCTGCTCGTTTCCATTCATGCTGCGCGCCCAGCATGGGTGGTGCTGGGACCCTGTCCCGCCGAGCGCACGGAGCTCGACCGGTACCTGAAGTTCCTTCGCCCCGTGGTCGCGCAGTACCTTCAGAATACGCTGGAGGTGGAGCATGCCGCCAACGAACTCGCCGAGCGATACGAGGAAATCAACCTTCTCTATTCCATCAGCGAGATACTCGGCCGCACCGTGTCGCTGGAAGACGGCGCCGCCACCATTCTCAAGGAAGTGAGCGAGACCGTCGGCGCGCATCGCGGGTCGATTCTCGTGCACGACCACGCATCCTCCTCCCTCCACGTCATCGCGCGGATTGGTGGCGAGGGCATCGCGATCGCACCCATCGCGCTCGATGACCCGTGCAGCGTGAGCGCCCACGTGTTTCGCTCGCTGCACTCCATCATCGTGGATGCCGGCGAGATGCCCTGCGACGCGGAGCTCGCCTTTCGCAAGGGTGCGATGCTCACCGTGCCCATTCTCTGGACCGCACAGGACGGAAGCGAGCCACTGGGCGTGGTCAACCTGTCGGAGCGGCGATCGGGACAGGTCTTCACCGCTGGAGACCAGAAGCTCGTGACCGCCATTGCCAGCCAGATCGGCGCGGCCATCCAGAATGCGCGCCTCGTGCGGAAGTCGCTCGACCAGCAGCGCTTCCAGCAGGAGATGCAGCTCGCGCACGACCTGCAGATGAAGCTGCTGCCGGACCCGGCGCATGTCGCACCCGAGGCGGTCGTTGCCGCGCGCGTGGTGCCGGCCGAGGATGTCGGCGGCGATTTCTACAACCTCTACCGGCTGTCGCAGGGACGCATCGGCGTGATGATCGGTGATGTGTCCGGGCATGGCTACCAGGCCGCGCTCATCATGGCGCTCACCATGAGTGCATCGGCCATTCATGCGCAGGGCACTGACGATCCGGCCGAGATGCTGCGACGGCTGCACGTGAGCGTGAAGGAAGAGCTGAACACCACCGAGATGTTCGTGAGCGCGCTGTATGCCGTGGTCGACCGGGAGAAGGGTGAACTCCGCTACGGCAACATGGGCCACCCGCACGCCTTCATCATCTCCCGCGCGGGCAACGTGGAACGGCTCGTTGCCGGTGGTCCACCACTCGGCATGCTGGATGAGGCACCAACGTCGGAGACACGTCCCTGGGATGTCGGTGGCGACGTGTTGCTGCTGTTCACCGACGGCATTGCCGACGCGCGCAATCGCGACGGCAAGCGCCTGGACGAGGAGCCCGTGCTGAACTGCGTACGCGACAATCGCACGGAGACCCCCGCGCGCATCGCCGAGCGGGTGTTCGCGCTTCTGGACGAGTACACGGGTGACGTGCCGCGGCGCGACGACCTCACGCTCGTCGTCCTCAAGAGCTGAGCGCATGACGGACGACGCGCGCCCGCCGCGCCGCGATCGCGCCGGCTTTCCGCCAACGCGCAAGAGCCTTGGCCAACACTTCCTCACTGATCGGCGCATCCTGACTCGCATCGCGGACGCGCTGCATCTCACCGGCAGCGAAACCGTGCTGGAGATTGGCCCGGGACGCGGCGCCCTCACCGACATCCTCGTGGAGCGCGCGGGCCGCCTCATCGCCATTGAATACGACCGCGCGCTCGCCGAGATCCTGCGGACGCGCTATGCCCGGCGCAACAACGTCCTCATCGCCGAGGCCGACGTGCTCGAGGTGTCGCTTGGCGAGCTTGCCGCGGGGCCGTATGTCCTGGTGGGCAACGTGCCCTACTACATCACCACGCCCATCCTGTTTCATGCGCTCGTGCCGCCACGCGCGGAGCGGTCGGTGTATCTCGTGCAGAAGGAAGTGGCCGACCGATTGAGCGCGGCGCCGGGCACCAAGGAATACGGTGCCCTCACGGTGAACGTGGCCGCCGTCGCGAAGGCCGAGACGCTGTTCAAGGTGCCGGCGAGCGCATTTTCGCCGCCCCCCAAGGTGGAGAGCGCCCTCGTGCGCATTACACCCTTGCCGCAACCACTGCTGAATGCGGAGGAGGAGCGTCCCTTCCGACTGCTGGTGCAAGGTGCGTTCGGGATGCGCCGCAAGCAGATGCGCCGCGTGCTCCGCTCGCTCTATGTGGTGGAGGCCGCAGTCGCGGACGAAGTGCTCCAGGGCGCGAGCATCGACCCGGAGGCGCGGCCCGAGACGCTCACCCCCGCGCAGTTCGCACTGGTCCTGCGCGCGTTCTCCGCGCGCCGCAGCGTGTCGTCCTGAGCAAAGCGAAGGACCTGCTTGTTCTCCCAGCTCACCCGTTGTTGGTGAGCGCGAAGGTCAGCACTTCCAGCTCCATCGCCATGTTCACCGTCTTCACCGTGATGTCGCCCGACGCGTGCAGCTGCACGGGGGCAAAGTTCAACACGGCCTTGATGCCCGCGCGCGTCACACGATCCAGCACCACTTGCGCATCGTCCGTGGGAATGGCGAGGACGGCGATTTCCGGATGCTCCTTCGCCACGTCGTCCTCGAAGCGGCGCATGTCGCGAATCTCGATGCCCTCGAGCATGCGGCCGATCTTGTCCGGGTTGGTGTCGTACGCGGCGACGATCACGAACCCGCGCTGCCGAAAGCCGCGATACTGGGCCAGCGCCGCGCCGATCTTTCCCGCACCGATGATCATCACGCGCCACTCCTTTCCAAGCCCGAGAATGTCGCGCAGCGACGTCGAGAGCTCGGGCACGGAGTAGCCCAGTCCGCGCTTGCCAAAGGATCCGAAGAACGACAGGTCCTTCCGCACCTGCGCCGACGTCGCGCCCCCTCGGCGAGCGAGCTCTTCGCTCGAGACGGTCGCGAGTCCGTGCTCCTCGAATTCCTCGAGAAAGCGCAGGTAGATGGACAACCGGCGAACGGTGGAATCCGCGATTCGTTTCAAGGGGCGCGTAGGCTTGTGAATTGATTCACAAGCTAATGCGTTCGTTTGGCGCGCACCAGCGGAACCGCGGCGTACCGACGCCAAGGTCTTACGGCGCATAAACATGCATGAGCGGCGAGACCGATTGCGCCGGGTTATCTTCGGGTCATGACTGTGCATGTGACTTCGGAGATCGGCCCCCTGCGGTCGGTCATCGTCCACACACCTGGTGCCGAGTTGCTTGGGGTCACCCCGGCAACGCGCGAGGACTACCTCTACGACGACCTCCCGGACGCCGACCAGGCGCGCAAGGAGCATCAGCGGTTTACCGCCGTGCTCGAGCGTTTCTGTACGGTGCATGAGGTGAGAACGCTGCTCGCTGACGTGCTCGAGAATCGCGAGACCCGCGAGCTGCTGGTGCGCGAGACCATGGACATCGTGCCAAGCGAGCCGCTCGCGCGGGAGATCGAGGCGCTACCGCCCGCTGAACTCGTGACCATGCTCGTGGAGGGGCGCGTCGAGTCACCAGGGCCGCTGGCGCGAACGCTGAATGAATTCGGGTACGAACTGCCGCCGCTGCCCAACCTCTTCTTCACGCGCGATTCAGCGATGAGCGTGGGCAGCCATGTCCTCGTGGGGTCCATGCGCTACGGCGTGCGGTGGCCGGAGGAGCTCATCATGAAGGCGCTCTTCAGCTACCACCCGGCGCTGCAGAACCAGGGCATCATCTTCGACGGCTCCACCGAGCGACGCCTCAACTACACGCTCGAGGGTGGCGATGTCCACCCGTTGCGCGAAGACCTGCTGCTCATCGGCTTCAGCGAGCGGTCGAGTCCGGGCGCAATCGATCACCTCGCCTCCGTGCTGTTCGCCCAGACGAAGGTGACGGACATCATCATCGTCGTGATGCCCAAGGAGAATACGGCGATCCATCTCGACATGATCTTCACGCAGGTGGACCGCGAGCTCTGCGTCTGCTTTCCACCGCACTTCATCGGGCCGGAACGGCTCACCGTCCTGCATTGGCGCAAGGGCGAATCGATGCTGCGCGAGGAGCACGACATCTTCACCGCGCTCCAGACGTGCGGCATGCCCATGACGCCCATTTTCGCTGGCGGTGAGCGCCGTGCCGTGCAGGAACGCGAGCAGTGGTCCTCGGGCTGCAATTTCGTCGCGGTGCGTCCTGGCGTCGTCCTCTCGTACGCGCGCAACGTGGGCACCCTTCGCGAGATGGAACGCGCCGGGTTCACGGTGGTGCAGGGTACCAGCTACCTCCAGGGCGAGGTGGACATCCTCGAGACCGACCGCACAGTCATCACGTTCGACGGTGCGGAGCTCGTGCGCGGTGGTGGCGGACCGCGATGCATGACGTGTCCGGTCGAGCGGGACGATCTCTGAAATGCCGGTCGATCCCATGTCCGGCACGCAACTGGAATTCGATGTGCCCGCTGGCGTGATCGCGCGCGCCGAACCCACGCTCCTGGTGGAACGGGCCGCCGACTTCCTCAAGGCTGGCCCCGCGAGTTCGCAGGCGCTCGTGGCGAGCGTGCTCCAGCTTTCCGCCATGCCGAGCGCGATCGCGGACCACATGGCTGTGACGCTGCTTCGCGAGCATTCCCGCTTCGTGCGCACGGACGACGGCGCCTGGTGCCTCCGTGAGCCCGCGGCGCCTGCATGGCGAGTGCAATCGCTGGACGACGAACCGCTTCTTTCCGCGCTCTCCTTTGCGGTGGTAGACGTGGAGACCACCGGTGGGCGGCCCGGTACGGGGGATCGGATCACCGAGATCGCCATCGTCACGGTGCGCGACGGTCGCGTGCAGCACGTGTACGAGACGCTCGTCAATCCGGAGCGGGCCATTCCCCCATTCATCACGCGACTCACGAACATCTCGTGGGACATGGTGCGGAACAAGGCGCCCTTCCGCGACGTGTGCGCGGAAGTGGTGCGTGTCCTCGAAGGCCACGTGTTCGTGGCGCACAACGCGGCCTTCGATTGGGGATTTGTCAGCGCTGAAGTCTCGCGTGCCTCGGGGCGCGAGTTGTCCGGACGCCGCCTGTGCACAGTGCGACTCGCTCGACGCGTGCTGCCGCAGCTGCGCTCACGGTCCCTGGATTGGGTTGCGCGGCACTACGACGTGGAGATTCCGGAGGGGCAGCGCCACCGCGCCGCGGGTGACGCCATTGCCACGGCGCACTGCCTCATCCGCCTCCTCGACGATGCCCGGTCGCATGGATGCGAACGGTGGTCGGAGCTGGAGCGCTTCCTGTCCACCGGCAGCGCGCAGAAGAAGAGGCGACGCCCGCGTCGCGCGCGCGCGATGCCGCACCCGGTGGAGCGGGATACCACCGCCTGATCCGGGAAACAGCAGAAGCGAACCACAGAGGACACGGAGGACACAGAGAAAGGCAACAATGAAGGGTGCCCTCTGTGGTTCAATTCGTTCTTTTCCTACATACACTGCTCGGTATGCCACTCCTCCCTCTCGTTGAATCTC
>JACMOE010000041.1 GCA_014378185.1 Gemmatimonadaceae bacterium
CCCGAGTCGGAGCCTGTGAGGCGGAAGCGAGAGGGACCGTGGTCATGGCTGTGTCCTCGTGTCGAAAGGTGGTTGCCCTGGTCGAGCTGCACGAAGGCAGGTGATGTATTGGATGATGGCAGCTCGACACCGCCCTGCCTATCAGGCGATTGCCGACACCGTGCCAGGTCGTGTGCGGGGGTCGGTGGCAGCTTGGACACGGAAATGCACGATATGGCGCAGCGCGAACGGTCTTTCTCATTGGAGCAAGCACATGCAGATCACGTTTGCCGGCGCCGCACGCGAAGTGACCGGATCCTGTCATATCCTCCGTATCAACGGCAAGACGGTGCTGCTCGACTGCGGCATGTTCCAGGGTCGCCGTAGCGAAGCAGGACAGAAGAACCGGGAGCTCCCGCTGCCGGTCGAACAGATAGACGCCGTGGTGCTCTCGCATGCCCACATCGATCACTCGGGTCGGCTGCCGCTCCTTACCGCACGCGGGTACCGAGGGCCGATCTACTGCACGCCAGCCACCCGCGACCTCTGCGCGATCATGCTGGCTGACTCGGCCCACATTCAGGAGCAGGACGCCCGGTTCCTGACGCGGCGAAAGCAGCAGGTCGCTGCACCACTCTATGGCATGCGAGACGCCACGATGGCGCTCGATCGCATGATCTCCCTGGCCTACGACACGCCGTTCGATGTCGTGCCCGGAGTGCGCGCAACGTTCGTCGATGCGGGCCACATCCTCGGCTCGGCATCGGTGGTGCTCGACTGCACGGAGAACGGCGTGACGAAGCGCATCGTCTTCTCTGGAGATGTGGGCCGGCGTGGCCTGCCGATCATCCGCGACCCGCAACCGCCGCATGGCGCCGACGTGGTTCTTCTCGAATCGACGTACGGCAATCGTGACCATCCGACGGTGGCGGGAGCCCGCGACGAGTTGGCACGAATCATCACCGAGACGGCGAAACGGGGGGGAAAGGTGCTCGTGCCTGCCTTCGCCGTTGGCCGGACGCAGGAGCTGGTGTACGACCTGCACATCCTCGTGCGCGATGGGCAGATACCGTTAATCCCCATCTACGTGGACAGCCCACTCGCCATCGACGCCACCACCGTTTACGCGATGCACCCCGAGGTGTTCGATCCTTCGGAAGATCTCGTGCACCGTGTGCAGGATCTCTTCCATTACTCGCAGATCAGCTACACTCGTGAGGCCAGCGAGTCCAAGGCGCTGAATACCAGGCACGGACCGATGGTGATCATCGCCGCGTCCGGCATGATGGAAGCGGGGCGCATCCTCCACCATCTGGCTCACAACGCGAGCGATCCGCGCAACACCATCCTCGTCGTCGGATTCCAGGCGGAGCATACGCTCGGCCGCCGCATCGTGGACCGGTCTCCGACAATCAAGGTGCTCAATGAGGAGATGCCGCTGCGAGCCCAGGTCGAGGTGCTCGGCTCCTACAGCGCGCATGGTGATCGGCAGGAGCTCCAGAGCTGGGTCGATGCCGTACGGGCGGGGAATGGTGAGCGTGGTGCGCCAGAGGTGTACCTCGTGCATGGCGAGCCTGACGCGCAGGACGCTTTCGCGGGGCAACTGCGGGGGGCCGGGTACGGGCGCGTGCATACCCCGGAGCGCAACGCAACGGTCACGCTGTGAGCGTTGCGCGCCGGCACAAGCCGAAGCCGTCAGGCACTGTCCTGCGGCCGGACGGCGGCCCCGCGCATACTCCCGGACAGCGACCGCCGCGGAACGCGCCGAAGGTGGCTATGGTGGACGAGAGCCTTCTGCAGGAGCCGGCCGATCGCTGCGTGCGTCTGGTGGCGCTGTCGCTACTCGCTGACGCGCAGAAGGCGGGTGACAGGCTGCCGGGTGTCGCGCGGGAACTTCGCGACGGGGACCCCGGGAGCGACGACGCACTGCATGACTTTCGCGTTGCCCTGCGCCGGCTGCGCAGCTGGATCCGCGCGTTCGAGCCGAGTCTCCGCGATGCCGTATCACGCAAGCAACGGCGACGTCTCTCGGCGATTGCGGATGCGACGAGCGCGACCCGCGATGCG
>JACMOE010000042.1 GCA_014378185.1 Gemmatimonadaceae bacterium
AATTGCGCTGCTGCGGCGGGCGATGGCGGGTCCTGCAGCTACCCCTGTTTCCGCACAGCGCACCCCTTGATCGTTCCTGGTGAATCGGTCACAATCCGACGCGCTCGCTACCCAGGGAAAGCAGGTCGTCGCGAGCCGCAAGTCACTGGCCGAGGAGCTGGGTTACACCGGCAGCACGGACGACAGCGCCAGCATGAACGTGTGGCTGCACAAGCAGGTCATGACCAAGTTGGCCGAGAATGGCGGAAAGGTGCCGGCGAGCCTGATGGGTTGAGTGCGTTCAGCGGCGGTCACAGCTGCTGAGGATGGCGCTGTGGGTTGATCGTGCGCCGGGCATCGCTACCCTTCACTCGTGCCCGGCGCGGCGCCTTCTGCGTGACGAGCCGGTGCCCGGCGAGTTCCTCCCCGAATCAGCCTGATGCGCTTTCTCCGCCATCTTTTCCAGAACAACAGTGCCTGGGCCGCCGAGATCACCCGGAAGGACCCGGATTTCTTCAATGCGCTGTCCAGTCAGCAGGCACCGGCCCACCTGTGGATCGGCTGTTCGGACAGCCGGGTGCCGGCCAACGAGATCGTCGGGCTGCTGCCGGGTGAGATGTTCGTGCACCGCAACGTGGCCAATGTCGTGGTACATGGCGACCTGAACTGCCTCTCGGTCATTCAGTATGCAGTGGATGTGCTGCGTGTACGGCACATCATCGTGTGTGGACACTACGGTTGTGGCGGAGTCCTGTCCGCCCTGCGCGACGACAAGCTGGGTCTCGTGGACAACTGGCTGCGGCACGTCCAGGACGTGCGATGGAAGCACCAGGACCAACTCGACGAATTGCACACCGAGGCCGAGCAGCACGACCGGCTCTGTGAGCTCAACGTCGTCGAGCAGGTCGTGAACGTGGCGCAGACCACCGTGGTGCGTGATGCGTGGTCGCGCAACCAGCCGGTTGCCGTCCATGGATGGGTCTACGGCCTGCGCGACGGGCTGCTTCGCGATCTCGGCATGGTCATCACGTCGCCCGAGGAACTGCTGGTGAAGGCGAAGGCGGCGCGCGAGGGGGTTTCGGCATGAGTGGTGGCGGCTCGGAGCGATCGGTGGTGAGGATGGCCGCGCTACGTGCCCGATTCCTGCGCGATTGCGAGGGCGAGGGGAGCCACGAGGTGGTGGCGGCGCGCGTGGAAGCGGCGCTCGATGCCATCGGCTGGCGTTCTGCTGGCGGTTCCTCGTCGGAAGAAGTGGCGGCGGTGGCCGTCCACATCCTCGACAATTGTGTCAATGGATATCACGACGTGAATGCAGCCGTGCGTTCGCTCGCGGTCCTGCTGTACCAGTCGTCTGCGACACTCGATGGCTCGATGTCTGGTCCCTCTGATTTCCTGCCTGCCGCGCTGGAGGTGGTTGATCGCTATACGGGTACAGCTGGAGCATCGACATGAAGATCGAGATCTGGTCCGACATCGCCTGCCCCTGGTGCTATGTCGGCAAGCGCCGGTTCGAGCGGGCCCTTGGTGAATTCCCCCATGGCAAGGATGTCGAGGTCGTGTGGCGCAGCTTCGAACTCGATCCCTCCGCGCCCCAGCGGCACGAGGGCAGGCAGGCAGAACTGCTGGCCCGAAAGTATGGCGTGCCGCTCGATCGCGCGGAGGCGATGAACGCGAACATGGCCGCCGAGGCGAAGAAGGAGGGGCTGGACTTTCACTTCGAGCGAGTGCAGGTGGGCAACACATTCGACGCGCATCGCCTCATCCACTTCGCAAACGGCCACGGCATGCGAGCGGAAATGGTGGAGCGGCTGTTCCGGGCCTACCTCACCGATGGCGAGGCGTTGAACGATCGTGAGGTGCTGGTGCGCCTGGCGGCGGACATTGGGCTCGACGGCGAGGCCGCGCGTGCCGCGCTCATGAGCAATGCCTTCGCGGACGCCGTGCGTGCAGATGAGGGGCGCGCGCGCACGTTCGGCATCAGGGGCGTGCCATTCTTCGCCATCGACGAGAAGTACGGCGTCTCCGGCGCCCAGCCGGCTGCGGCGCTGCTCGAGGTGCTGGAGCAGGCGTGGAACGACACCGCCGTCCAGGTAGTCGTGGCCGCCGACGGATGACCGACCAGCCCGCTGACCCGCTGCACGGCGTGACGCTCCAGATGATGCTCGAATACCTGGTTGCGGACCGAGGCTGGGAGGGGCTCGCGGACTCGATCGACGTGCGTTGCTTCACGCACGATCCCAGCATCAAGTCATCGCTCACGTTCCTCCGCAAGACGCCGTGGGCTCGTGCGAAGGTCGAGGCGCTCTACGTTCGCGCGGTGCGCTGGGCGCGCTGATGAACGCTCACCCCATTCGGAGATGCTCATGACGACTCGTGCCACAGGAACGTTCGACGTGCAGGTCGTGCCGCAGGATCCTGACGCGTATTCCGAGGACGGTACGCTCGGTCGCATGACCATCGACAAGGTGCTGCACGGCGACCTGGCTGGGACCAGCAAGGGCCAGATGCTCACTGCGATGACGAGCGTGAAGACTTCGGCTGGCTATGTCGCCGTCGAGCGCGTGACCGGCACGCTGCATGGCGCGGCGGGCACGTTTGCGCTCATGCACACGGGCACGATGAATCGTGGTGCGCCTGGGCTGGTGATCGCCGTGGTGCCGGACTCCGGTACGGGCGCGCTCACTGGGCTCACTGGATCGTTCACCATCATTCGCGCTGACGGGAAGCACTCGTACGAGTTCGACTACGACATCGTTCCCGAGGCGTGACGAGCAGTACGGATCGGTATCCCGTACCGGCAGGGCGGCATCGTGTGGAGGAATCCATCGAGCGCAGCCGTTTCATCTGCACGGTGCAACGCACGATCTCGCCCGAAGACGCGCAGGCATTCATCCGCGACATGAATTCCGAGTTTCCCGATGCAACGCACAATTGTTGGGCGTACGTCGCGGGGCCGCCGGGGAGCAGTGACCGCATTGGCATGAGTGACGACGGCGAGCCGCACGGTACGGCTGGCCGTCCGATGCTCACGGTGCTGGTGCACGGCGGCGTGGGGGAAATCACCGCGGTCGTCACGCGGTACTACGGCGGCACGAAGCTCGGGACGGGCGGACTTGTGAAGGCGTATGGTGGCGCCGTGCAACTGGCGCTCGCGACGCTGCCCCGGGCGGAACGGGTGGATTACGTGGAGGTGCGGCTCACGATCGCGTACCCGAACATCGCGGCGATGCAGCAGCTGCTGCCCGAGGTCGAGGCGGAGGTGATGGCGCACGAGTATGGAGCGGACGTGCAGTACACGTTGCGGCTTCCCCGGCAGAACGTGGCGGCGTTGCGCTCCGCTGTGGCGGATGCGACGCGGGGCGAAGGCACGGTGCTGACGACAACGACGCCGATGGACATGCGGTGAGCAATTCCGCACCTTACGCTCTCCGTGACACGTCACCCCGCGCTACGACTCCGCCTCAATTCATGCTCACTCGTTCGTCGCGCCGCCTGGCGTTCCTTGCTGTCGTCCTTGCACTGCCATCCCGCATGCCGGCGCAGCGCAGCGTACCACCCGCCATCGACCGCTACTTCGGGTTCGCGCGCGCCGAGTACTCGGGGGAGCGCGCGCGCATGCTCGTGGCCTACATGGGCGGGTGGTTCCGCTGGCCCGGCAACACGGCATTCGACGCGAGCATCGACCGCGTGGTGAGCCAGCTCCGCGCGGCGGGGTACGTGCGCGAGGACTCCGCTGGACCGGCCGCGCGCCTCGTCTATCGGGTCGAGCGCCGTCCGCTCCGCGGTCCCGCGTGGGACCTCCAGGACGCGTCGCTCACCATCGTCGGCGAGCGAATGCCGCTGCTGCATCTCGCCACCAACCTCAACATGCTCGCGATCAACTCGTATTCGACCCCCGACTCCGGACTGGTTGCCGAGGTCGTTGATGCGGGGAAGGGCACGGCCGCAGAACTCGATCGTGCCATGGTGAAGGGGAAGGTGGTGCTGGCCGACGCCGGCGTCGGCCAGCTCTTCGCCGAGGCGGTGCAGAAGCGCGGGGCTGTGGGAGTGCTCGCGTATCGCATGCCGGCGTATACGAAGCCCGAGATCAACCGCGCGTCCATCCAGTTCTCCTCCATTCCGCTCGACACCGTACGGAAGGCGTGGGGCATGCCCATCTCGTTCGGGGCAATGACGTCGCTGCGCACGGCGCTCGCCCGCGGACCGGCACGTGTGCGCGTGACCACGAAGACCCGGCTTTTCCCA
>JACMOE010000335.1 GCA_014378185.1 Gemmatimonadaceae bacterium
CGCGCAGCGTGGTGGCCACCACCTTCACGCGCGGGAATTTCCTGACGACTTCGCCGATCATACCGAAGAACGCACTGGGATCGAGCTTGCTTGCGGCCGCCACTTCGGGGCCCGGCACGCCGAGTCCGAGCTGAAGATCCTCTTCATTGCCCACGAGCACGTCCACATGCTCCACGATGCGCGCCAGCACGGACTGCGCCTTCGCTCCCCCACCCCAGATATTCCACAGCTTCGCACGATAGTTGAGGTCGAAAGAGGTGATGGCCCCCGCAGCCTTCGCGGCCTTCATCCCCTCGATGATCAACTCGCCGGTGGTATCCGACAGCGACGCGAAAATACCGCCGCTGTGGAACCATTTTACACCGCGTGAAAAGATGGCGTTCCAGTCGAAGTCGCCGGGCTTGAGCTGCGCAGCGGCTTCATTCGCACGATTGTAGAACACCACTGGCGCACGCACGCCATGCCCGCGGTCACTGTACACGGTGCCCATGTTCGGCCCGTTCACGCCGTTGTGCTTGAACTGCTTGTAGAACGGCTTCACTCCCATCGCCCGCACACGCTCGGCGATCAAATCCCCGATGGGATAATCCACCATGGCCGTCGCGATGCCGGTCTCCAGGCGAAACGCATCCGACAGGTTCGCGGCGCAATTGAACTCCCCGCCACTCACGTGAATCGAACACTCGGTTGCCTTCCGGAATGGAATAAGCCCCGGGTCGAGACGATGAATGAGCGCGCCAAGTGAAACGAAGTCGAGCGTCGCATCCTTCCGTATATCGAGACCGTGCCTCACGAATGTGCCCCGGTGGATGGCGTGGCCCACTCGGTATGAAAGTCGCCATCGCGATCGACGCGACGATATGTATGGGCACCGAAGTAGTCGCGCTGCGCCTGCGTGAGGTTCGCCGGCAGACGCTCCGTGCGATACCCGTCGAAGTAGGCGAGCGACGCGCTGAGCGCCAGCACGGGGATGCCCATGCCGATGGCGGACTGGATGGCGAAACGCCACCCGTCCTGCCGCTCTTCCACCGCGGTGCGAAACGACTCGTCGAGCAACAGGTTCACGAGCACCGGATCGCGCTGGTACGCCGCCATGATGTCGTTGAGCAGGCTTGCGCGGATGATGCAGCCGGCGCGCCAGATCTTCGCAATCTCGCCGAGATGGAGGTCGAACTCGTACTCGGCGCTCGCAGCGGCGAGCAGCCCCATGCCCTGCGCATACGACGTGACCTTGCTGGCATAGAGCGCGTGACGCGTGGCCTCGATGAGCCGCGCGCGATCACCGGTGAACTCGAGCTTCGGCCCGCGGATGCTCTTGCTGGCGGCGACGCGCTGCTCCTTGAGGCTGGAGAGGATGCGGCTCTCGACGGCGGCGTTGATCGTCGGAATGGGAGCACCCAGGTCCAGCGCGTTCTGGCTGGTCCACTTGCCGGTGCCCTTGCTGGCCGCCTCGTCGAGGATGATGTCCACGATCGGACTGCCCGTGTCGGGATCCTTGCGACGCAGGATCTCCGCGGTGATCTCGATGAGGTACGACTTCAGCTCGCCCTTGTTCCATTCATCGAACAGATCCGCAAGCTCCGTGGCACTCATGCCGAGCCCGCGATGGAGGATGTCGTAGATCTCAGCGATGAGCTGCATGTCGCCGTATTCGATGCCGTTGTGCACCATCTTCACGTAGTGGCCGGCACCACGCGGACCCATGTACGCGACGCACGGCTCGCCATCCTCGGCCTTGGCCGCAATGGCGCGAAGCATCGGCGCCGCAAGCTCCCACGCCTCACGCTGGCCGCCGGGCATCATGCTCGGGCCCCACAGCGCTCCCTGCTCGCCGCCGGAGACGCCCATTCCGATGTAGATGGTGCCTTGCGCTTCGAGCGCCTTCGATCGACGGTCCGTATCGAGGAAGTACGAGTTGCCGCCGTCGATGAGCATGTCGCCCTTCTCGAGCGAGTCCTTGATGCCGGCAATCGCCGCGTCCACCGGCGCGCCGGCTGGCACCATCATCATGATGCGGCGCGGACGCTCGAGCGAATCGATGAACGCCGGCATGGTGTCGCTCGGAACGAGGTGCTTGCCGGGATTCTCATCCACGATGGCCTTCACCTTCGCGGCGTTCAGGTCGAACAGGGCGACGCGGAATCCGTTGCGTTCCATGTTCAGCGCGAGCATGTGGCCCATGACGCCGATGCCCATGAAACCGAAGTTGGCTTTTTCCAGGTGACTATCCTCGCGTTCGAGTGCGATACAGGGTTTCTCCAGCCTTGGGGACGAAGAGGATGCCTTCGCCCTCACGATCCTTCCATTCATCCACGTTCACGCTGCGCGGATCGAGATATCCCACATTCAACCGCGCGCAGTCGTCCGCGGAAATTCCACTGGCGAGCGTGACGCGCACGTTGGGTCGCTCGACGTCGCCGTCCATCACCCCGGACCCGCGCAGGTGCGTGCTGTGCGCGAGCACGCCAAGCGGGACATGCTTGAAGCGGTCCCAGTCGGCGAGAAAGTAGGGAAGGATGTGATAGCCCACATCATGGATGTACTTGCCGTGCACGTGGCTGACGGTATCGAGGTGCGGCGCGTGGATCACGACCTCACTCCCCACCGCCATTGCGGGCTCCAGCTTGTACATGGCCTTGGCGCCGGTCCAGAGCTCGTCGTACATGGGCGGCGCGCAGGACAGCGCGCGCTGGAAGGGCTCGTCGGTCCAGTGGACATGCCGTTGCGCGGAGAGGTCCACCGCCGCGCTCCATGCCGCTTCGTGATCACCAATGAAGAGGCCGGAAAGTCCGTCGCCCTCCACGGTGAGCGCCACGAGCGTGACCGGCGTCTTCAGCCGCTGGGCCGCCGCATGGATCATCGCACGAACGGGCGTGTCCTTTACGCCGATCGTATCCAC
>JACMOE010000336.1 GCA_014378185.1 Gemmatimonadaceae bacterium
ATGGATTCCTCGTACCGATGGAGCAATTCAATGGACAGTATCCGCGTGAGTATTCTTGGCACGAGCGCTCGCAGCATGGTCCTCGTGGGATTGCTCGGCGTCGGAGCGCTTGCCCGCCCCGCAGGAGCCGCGCGTCCACACGCGCCCGTGCCGGCGTTTGATTCACGCGTGCCTGGCTCCTGGAGCCGAGCCGTGATGCCACGCGCAACCGCGGTCGCGCTGAATGCGGTGATGGTACCGGCGTTCTCACGGCAGACAGGGCTCGCATGCTCGGCCTGTCACTTCCAGTTTCCGCAACTCACCGCATTCGGACGGCTGTTCAAGTTGAATGGCTATACCATGACCGCGCTGACCACGATCCGCGCGCATGCGGGTGACAGCACCAAGCGCGAGACCTTGTCCCTGTTGCCGATTCCACCGGTGTCGGCGATGGCCGTTGCCTCGTTAACCGCGACGCGCACCGCGATCCCCGGCACGCAGAATGGCACGGCGAGCTTTCCACAGCAGGCGAGCATCTTCCTCGCCGGCGCCGTTGCCCCGCACGTCGGCATCTTTTCGCAGTTCACGTATGCGGCAGCCGAGGGATCATTGGGCATCGACAACGTGGACATCCGGTATGCCAACCACACCATGATGGGTGAGCAGGACCTGCTCTATGGCGTGACACTCAATAACAACCCGACGGTGCAGGATGTCTGGAACACGGTACCGGCGTGGAACTTTCCCTTCATGAGTTCCGGCTCCGCACCCCGCGGCAATGCCTCCACACTCATCGAGGGCGGGTTTGGGCAGCAGGTATTGGGCGCTGGCGCGTATGCGCTGTGGAACAGCACCGTGTACACGGAGTTCAGCGCGTACCGATCGGCTCCGCAGGGAGCGGCCGGCGCGCTCGATTCGACGGCCGTCAACACAATTCGCGGTGTAATGCCCTATTGGCGGCTCGCACTTCAGCACCAGTTCACCGCGGGATACGCGATGGTGGGCACGTTCGGGTTCGCGGGATCCATCTTTCCCCGTGGCGTGGCGGGGGGAACCAACCGGCACACGGATGTGGGCGTCGACGCGCAGTTCGAACGGCCGGCCGGTGACGGTGGTGCGGTGATCCTGCGATCGAGTTACATCACCGAGCATCGGCAGCTCGATGCCCTGCTCGCCGAGGATCCGGCAGGCGCGGTCAGTGCGAGCAATCGGGTGAACACGCTCCGGGTGAATGCCACCTACCAGCCCAATCCCATCTATGGTTTCACGGCCGGCCTGTTTGGCACGGGCGGCACGTCCGACACGCTGCTGTACGCTCCGGGTCCGTTTACGGGCAGCGCAACGGGCAGCCCGTCCACACGGGGCTATCTGGCGGAACTGTCGGTGAACCCGTGGCAGAACGTGCGCGTGGCGGGGCAGTACATCGGCTTCACCCGCTTCAATGGCGCAAGCCAGGATTACGACGGAAGCGGGCGAAGCGCCAGCAACAACGGGACGTTCTACCTCTACACCTGGATCGCCTATTGATGCGCCGGAACGAGCTTACAGCGACAGCATCTGCGTCCACTTGAGGATCACGCCGAATCCCGTGGCGGGTGCATCAGGCGCCGTGATCTTCTGCTCGTTGAGAACGACGAAGAGGTCGCTCAACGGGTGGTGGATGACGTTGAACCGCAGGTTCGCGTTGAGCTGGTGCTGCCGGGGATCGTACTGCGTGAGCGCGTCGAAGAACATGTTGGTGGTGAACGAGTAGTTCGCGCGCGTCGTCCACAGCAGCGCCTCGAAGCTGGCGTTCGGCGCCGTGAGGGTGGCGGCCGTGTGCGACACACCCACTGCTGCGACGAACTGCGACGTCGGCCGCGCGGACACCAGCACCTGCTGCGTGCGCTGCCGGCCGTTCCAGAGTCCGCCGGTGATGAAGGTGTACGTTGCGGATAGCGCGCGGCTCGCGTTCGTGCCACCCTTGAGCTGGTAGTCCGTCCATCCATAGCTCCCCGCGGGAATCGGCGCGATGGAGGGACTGATGCGGAAGGGCACGTCAATGCGCTGAAAATTCGGATTCACCGACAGTTCCGCGAAACCGCCGTCGTTCAGGAAGACCGAGAAACCGCTGTGGAGATTCTTGGCCGTCATCTCCCCGTGCAGGTTCTCGTAGTAGTTCCACGTGACGTGTGGATGCATTTCGCGCACGCCGGTGCCAGCAAGCCATCGCGGGCGCGGGCGCACGCCGAGGTCGAGCAGGTATTTCCGCGTGTTGGTGCGGCGAAAGTAGCCGATGTCGTCGGAGAATCCGGAGCCGATCTCCAGGACGCCGGTCTTTGCATGAAAGAAATTCCCTTCGTGGCTGATCGTGCTTCGGTACGTGTACTGACCGCCACTCTTGCCCGGCTTGCGGCTGCCCACGCCGTAACTATTCCAGTCCCACTCGCCCGGCAAGCGGAAATTCGCGTCCGCGCCAACCAGCCGGTTCCAGTCGGGAGCGGCCGTGCCCTGCCCCTCGCGATCGAGCGCGACGATGCCCACGTCGGAACCGGCGAACAGGTTGCGGCGCAGGCGCAGCACCGAGTATTCGTTGGCCGCCTGCACTACGCCGGCCGGGCCGCCGATCGCCTGCGTGCGCATGGACAGCGCACCCATGGTGGCGCCGAGTGCGCGACCGGTGAGGCGCACGCCGCCAGGAATGGGCACGCTGCGCCCATCCGGTGAGAGGCCGATGCGCCGGCTGAAGAAGAGGAGCATGTCCTCGTCCGGCGTGGGTGCAAGCGACACCCTGTTGTTGCGTGCGGCGTCTCCCACGTAGAAGATGCCCGAGTTCTCCAGGAAGAACTCGCGCTTCTCGGGGAAGAACTGGCTGAACTGCGTGAGGTTCACCTGCTGTTCGTCCGCCTCGGCCTGCGCGAAGTCGGGATTCACCGTCACGTCGAGCGTCAGGCTCGGCGTGACACCGTACTTCACGTCCACGCCGGCAGCCCCGGACGAGGCTGCCCGTATGCCTCCGGTTTCGCGCACGGTGCGCGTCGCGACGTAAGGCTTCACCCGGAGATCCCGCGCCGCACCGGCGTGGGCGATGCCGGTGAGCTCACCCGCGAGCGACACGCGCGCCAGCGTGTACGAGCGCGGCACCGGCGCCCAGAAGCTCACCTCGTTGCGGCGCCGAATGTGGCGGGAAAAATTGATGCCCCAATTCTCGGCGCGCGAGAAGTCGAAGCGCAGCGTGCGAAACGGGATTGCCATCTCCACCATCCAGCCGTCGTCCACGCGTCGTGTCTTCACCGTCCACACACCGTCCCAGCTCGCGTTGATCTCGCGGCCCTCGTTCGCCACCTGCTGGTCGCCGCGTGCACCGGCGAGGTTGGTGAGGAACACGTAGCCGTTGCGGTGATCGTGGAAGGTGTCGAGAATGACCTCGAAGTCGTCCTGCTGGTCCGGGACGAAGTCCTTCCGGATGTCGTTGACCACGATTTCGCCCGGAGACCGGTCGTGCAGGTACGCGCCGATGTAGAGGCGGTCCGCATCGAAGAGCACGCGAACCTCGGTGCGCTCGGTGGCAGGCTCCCCCGTGTGCGGTTCGCTCTGCGTGAAGCCGTCCGCGACGGTCGCGTCGCGCCACTCGGGCTCGTCGAGCCGACCGTCCACCGTGATGCCCCCGTGCACCTCGTGCGCTCCCAGGCTGCGCACGCTGGTGGCCGCCGCATCGCGCAACGCGGCATCGGGTGGTGAGTTGTTGCGTTGTGCGGAAAGGGGAGCGGCGACGAGGATGACGCAGGCAACTGCTGCCATGCGCTTCACGACGTGGCGGACACGTGAGGTCATTGATTCAGGGGCGGGGGCTTCAGGGTAAATATAGCCGCAAGGGCCGCCCGCAGTTCAGGCCAGCTCTCCATCGATCCGGAGAAGCGCCTGAAGCAGCACGTTTGCCCCGTTCTCGATGTCCGCCGGCCGGCTGAACTCCGTGGGCGCGTGGCTGATTCCCTTCGCGCTGGGCACGAAGATCATGCCGGCCGGACCGATGCGCGCCATCTCCTGCGCGTCGTGCCCCGCGCCACTCGGCATCGCGCGTGTCGTCAGTCCCAGCTCGCGCGCCGACTTCTCGATGGCCGCGCGCATGCGGGGATCGGTGGGCGCAGGATGGTTCACGTTCGTGGGCGCGAACGAAAACGTCGTACCATTCTCCTTGCCGATCTTCTTCGCCTCGGCAGTGATCTCGTCGAAGAGCGCATGCACCTTCGCCTCGTCGAGATCGCGAAGCTCCAGCGACAGCACGACCTTGCCTGGAATGACGTTCGGGGCGCCGGGCAGGGCCGAGATGCGCCCCACCGTGCCCACCTGCCGACCGGGCGTCGACGTCACGACCCGATTCACCATGATCGTGAACCGCGCGGCGGCCAGCATCGCATCATGGCGGCGATTCATCGGTGTGGTGCCGGCGTGATTCGCGAAGCCCTCAATGGTGACGTCCCACCAGAAGAGCCCGACGATGCCCTGCACAATGCCGATGTCTGTCTTCGTCTCCTCGAGGATGCCGCCTTGTTCGATGTGCAGTTCGAGGTAGGCGGCGATGTCGCCCGGGTTGCGCCGCGCCTCGGCGATGCGCTTCGCGTTACCGCCGATGAACGTGATGCCGTCGCCGATGGTCTTCCCGCTGCGGCTCGTCAGCGCCAGATCCTTCTCCTTCACTTCACCGATCATCGCGCGACTTCCGGCAACGCCGCCCTCCTCGTTCTGGAAGATCACCATCTCCAACGGGTGACGTGTCG
>JACMOE010000337.1 GCA_014378185.1 Gemmatimonadaceae bacterium
ACTCGGCCCATTGCGGTTTTCGGTGAGCAGCGATTCCGTGCCGTGGCGACCGGCGCTGGCAATCACAGCTGTGGCGTCACGGTCAGCTCGGCCGTGCTGTGCTGGGGTCTGGGTTCCACGGGGCAGCTGGGGGACGGCTACCTGCGCGACCGCCAGAGCCTTCCGGTTGGTGTACTTCCGCCGGCGCCCTGACAAGCAGGTAATGTCCATCCTGAAACCACTCATTCTTGCAAATTTTCATCCCGAGCGAAGTCGAGGGATACGCACTTCCCGCCTGGCGGTGAGGTGCAAGGCGCTGCAGGCTGTCCGACGCTGTTAGTTTGTGACACACGCGAGCAACATTGCCCTCGTCTCCCGGATTGCCGATGCACTGGCTGGTCAACGCGGCACTGCGCGCGGGTATTCTCGCCGCCAAGACGGCTTCTGTTCCCGACTCGGCCGCACTGTTGGCGGTGTGGGAGCAGCTCGCTCGCGAGTTTCGGATGAGCGAAAGCGCACTCGCGGCCAAGGTCGCCCCGGTGCTGCGCATTCCGCTGGCGGACTTCGACCGTGTGGACGCCAAGGCGGCCCGGCTGGTGCCCGAGAAGCTGGCGCGCAAGCATTCTGTGTATGCGCTGCGCGAAACCGACCGCGAGCTCGTCGTGGCTTCGAGCGATCCGCAGGACTACGAGGCCGAGCGCGACCTGGGTTTCGCGAGCGGTCGCCGCATTGTGTTCGAGCTCGCCGCTCCCACCACCATCCGCGAGCATCTCGCCGGCGGTTACTCGGCAGACCGCATCGTGGAGAACCTGCTGAACGCCGCGGACTCCACGCTGGCCGACGCGGTGCGCGTCGTCGAGGACATGGAGCCGGAGCACGTGGCGCAGGCCGACGTGGAATCGGCCCCGCTGGTGAAGTTGGCGAACCTCATCCTGAGCGACGCGGTCGTGCAGCGCGCCAGCGACATCCACATCGAGCCCGGTGGCGCAAAGGGTGGCGTGGTGCGCTTCCGCATCGATGGCGTGATGCGGCAGCACATGGCGCTCCCCGTGGCGGCGGTGAGCCGCATCGTGTCGCGCATCAAGGTGCTGGGCAAGCTCGACATCGCGGATCGCATGCGGCCGCAGGATGGACGCGCCCGCATCCAGGTGCTGAACAAGTCCTACGACCTGCGCATCTCGACCGTGCCTACGCGCGACGCGGAGAAGGCGGTGATCCGCATCCTTCGCCCCGATACCGCGAGGAGTCTGGCGGACGTGGGGCTCGAGCCGCACGAGCTGCAGCGTATCCGGCAGCTCATCGGGCAGCGGGATGGCATCGTCGTCGTCACGGGCCCCACGGGATCCGGCAAGACCACCACGCTGTACGCTGCGCTGTCCGACGTGGCCACCAGCGAAGTGAACGTCATGACGGTGGAAGACCCCATCGAGTACGAGCTCGCCGGGGTCACGCAGATTCAGGTGGAGCCCAAGCGCAACGTGACCTTCGCGTCCGCGCTGCGATCGATCCTGCGCCAGGATCCCGACGTGATCTTCGTGGGCGAAATTCGCGACGCGGAAACCGCCGAGGTAGCGGCACAGGCCGCGGCAACCGGGCACCTGGTGCTGGCCACGCTGCACACCAACGACGCAATGAGCGCCGTGTCGCGGCTCAGCGACCTCGGTCTCGATCGCGCGACCATTGCCTCCGTGCTTCGCGGCGCGGTGGCGCAGCGACTCGTGCGCAGGCTGTGCGTGGACTGCGTGTCGGCCATTGCCGGTCCCCTCACCGAGGCCGAGGAGCGCCTCGCGGGGCAGTTCGGGGTGCAGCCAGCGTTTCGCGCGGCAGGCTGCGCGCGATGCAACCACACAGGGTATCGTGGGCGAATTCCCGTTGTGGAGGTCGCGGTCATGTCGTCGGCGATCCTGGAGCAGATCTCGACCGGAGCCAGTGCGATACAGTTGCAACGCATGGCCATCACGCAGGGTATGCGCGCGCTGCGCGACGTGGCCCTCGACCACGTGCGCAAGGGAGAAACGTCGCTCGAGGAAGTCGAGCGCGTGCTCGGCGAGGCGATCGACGATGGTGCGGTCGTCGCCCTTCAGCCGCCGCGCGTCCTGCTTGCGGACGACGATCCCATGGTTCGCCACCTCGCCACCAGCATCCTCGAGTCCGGGGGCTACC
>JACMOE010000338.1 GCA_014378185.1 Gemmatimonadaceae bacterium
ACGCCTGACGAGAGCGCGATGAAGTCACCGCGCCCGGTCCAGGTTTCGATGCGCGCTCCGGCCAGCAGTTCGATGCCCGGCTGGGCCCAACCGGCGATGCTGACGGCCGACGCCTCCCGCTGCTCATCGATCGCACGTCCGGCAAAGCGATACGTCTCCCAGCTGCGCTGCAGGCGCACGATGACCGGTACGCCGAGACGCGCAGGGATTGCTAGCGAGAGCACGACGCGCGGGTCGGCGTTCTGCCACCGCCATTGCGCCGTCCAGCGCTCGCCCCGGCCGAGTGGCGAGTGGACCGACAGGCTGGCGTCACGACGAATCCCGGCATCGAGTGCTGCGCCAACCAGCAGCTGCGGCAGTGGCGTGACGACTGGATGCTCGAGGACTGTCGCACGCACTTCGACGGCGGCACCTTCGACGGCGGTATACTCGACGCGCGACATCACCAGCGACGGAATGTCGGAGAGTCGACGTCGAGACAATGCCAAACGGTCCGACGTGAGTTCGCGTCCAGTGAGGAGGCTCATTGCGTCTAACAGCACGCGGAAGCGCGTGTGCGACGAGCCGTCGATGCGAATCAGGTCCAAGGCAGGCAATCCGATGCTGTTCCACGCCTGCAACGCACCGTACGCATCACTGGCGAGATAACGACTGCTTGCAAGCAGCTGCCAGCCCAGCGTGTCGTCCGGTGCTCGCAGCACGTACGCCTGCGCCAGCTGCACGGTCTCGATGGTCCTGCCCTGACGGAATCGGATGCCTGCGAGTTCGCGCAGCAACAGTGGCTCCGCCGGGCAGTGTGTGGCAGCGAGTCGGAGCAGGGAATCGGCGGCGCTCAAACGCTGCGCCGACGCGGCATCGGCTGCCATGTCCAGCCACGGCGTACATGGCAGCGAATCGAGCGTGGTTTGCGTCGTTCGCTGCGGGGGTGGCGTTGGTGTCGACGGCGTCGATGGCTTTGAAATGGTCGGCGCGGTCGGCGCGGGCGGCGTGGTCGGCGCGGGCCGTGCGAACAGCGCCCAACGATTCGCGCCGCGCCAGCGCCGCATGAACTCTGCGGTATCGACAGTCACGTACGGGGCAACCGCCGGATCGTGAAAGGTGATCCGGCCGTTCGACATGCCGAGCAGCACGACGTAGTGGTAGCGATTCGTCGACATGCGAATCAGTGCGATGACCGGCGTGCTGTCGGCGAGCGACTGCTGGAGCTCTTCCGCGGTTGCGGCGGTCGCGCGGACCGACCATGCGCGCGCTGCCATGGCCGTCGCCATGTCGGTGGTACGAATACCGCCTTCGTCGCGACGGACCAGACCTGCAAAGTCCTCGGCATGCACGCCGCGGCGGCCCCACCATCGCTCGATCATCGCGATGGCGGCACCGCCGCAGAGCAGCAGCGATTGCGACACGTACGGGACCTGCAACGTGTCAGGTCGCCGGGGATTCGCCGTCTCGCGTTTGACACCCGCGAACCGGCCGGTCGAACATGCCGTACACAGCGCAAGCATCCCGTGCACCAGCCACCGGCCGGTGTGCATTGTGCGGACGCGCTGGATCAGCGAGTCAGCAGGATGAGCAAGAGCAGAATGATGATGATCGCCGTGGTGCTGATCACGACGGTCGAGTCGCCGCCAGCGAGAATTTCGTCAGCGAGGCGCTTCGTACCCGCCTCGTCGAGAGCGGCTATGCGTGATGCAACGCCATCAGCGCTCAAGCCCATGGTGCCGGCAACAGCGAGGGCCCGATCCGACGTCAGCGCGGTGCTCACGACGGAGCGGCTCCGGTCCTGACGCGTGACGACCGCCGCATTGAGCGAGCTGACGTCAATGGTGCTGCGGGTCTGTGCGGCAAGCGGTGATGCGAGACTGAATGCAGCGACCGCCGCAAACAACGACAGGGACGTGGAATGTGACACGAGTGCTCCGTTGGTGTTGTGCCTGCCGCTGATCCATGATCGTTCTGCATGCGGGACAGGCGGTGTGCGAACACAGCAGTTGCATGGGTCATGCCGTACCATGGCGAGCGCTGCCGTAGATGACGCTCGTCAGGTGCGCGCTTTGGTGCAGTCGGGAGTCCTATAGTGACAAGTTAAGCACCCGTTTGCCAGAAACAGCCCGGTTGAGCGTCGGATCCGGGTTCGCCCCTGCTCGCGACCCGGTCCCGTGCTCCGGGGTTTCGAGTTTGCGAGCAGTGCGAGTATCCTCGCGAGTATGTGTCGCGTGATCAGAACTTGTACGCCAGCCCTGCCTGGATCTGGTACGGATCGCCGGTCTTGCGCAACACGCCCGCATTCTGGTTTACCGTGTATCGGTACCGGCGCGTGGCCTGATCGAAGCCCGTCACGTTGAGCAGAGACTGCGAACCGCCCAGTGTCTGCACGCTGCCCCATTGGCTGTTGAGCAGGTTGGCGAAGTTGAAGATGTCGATTGTCAGCTCCGCTGCCTGACCGCGTGCCGTCCCGATACGCTTGGCAATGCGCAGGCCCAGGCGCTGCTGCCATGGGTTGTAGATCGCGTTCCGTTGTGCAATACGACCGAGATTGCGACGCAGGTAGCTCGCGATGATGCTGTTCGGATTATCCATCAGCTGTTGCATGCCGGTGGCGACGGTCGCCGGCGTATTCGGATTCGCCGGATCGAAGATGAAGGCGAGGTCGTTCGGATTTGGTGTTGCATCGCCATTGATGTCGCGGCTCACGACCAGCGAGAACGGCCGGCCGCTGGCACCGACATAGCGGGCACTGACCCGGAATCCCCAGATTGCAGGCAGCGAGCCGA
>JACMOE010000339.1 GCA_014378185.1 Gemmatimonadaceae bacterium
AGTTCACAGTCAGCGTGGCGCTCCCGACCTGTCCCTCGCTCGTGGCGGTGATCGTCGCAGTGCCCGCCGCGACTCCGGTAGCCACTCCGGTCGCCGAAACGGTTGCGATCGCGTTGCTGCTGCTCGAATAGCTCACGATCCTCCCCGTGAGCACGGCACCGTTCGCATCCTTGAGCGTGACGCCAGCGGTCGAATTCTGGCCGATGACGACGCCGGAAGGGTCCATCGTGACGGTGACGGTCTGCACGGGGACCTGCCCGGGCGGCAAGCTTCCGGTGACAGTCAAGGGCGCGCTGCCCGTAACACCGAGCAGGGTTGCGCTGATGACGGTCGTCCCGGACGCGAGCGCGGATACCAGACCGGTGGATGTCACCGACGCGACTTGGGGAGTCGAGCTGCGCCAGACAGGCGTGCTGACCTGGTCGGTTATCGCCGAACCGCTGGTATCCTTCAGCGTCGCATGCGCCTGCACGCTATCGCCTATCGCCAGCGTCGGGGCGATCGAAACCTCGATGAGCCCCAGAATTACGTTCGTGATATCGCCCGCGCAGGCAAAGAGCAACAGCATGAAACTCAGCGCCGGCATTGACAGCAGGATGACACGCCTTGATCGCCGCATGGAGTTCCTCAGTTTGCTTTTTCGCTTGTCTGTCGCATTGGCTTCCGGTGCGGAGCCGCCTCATCCGTCGCGCATGATACCGGTGCGCCATGCCTGACGCAACTTACTTTAGAATCGTCCATCCAAACGTTTGTTTCCAAATGCCGTGACACCGCGTGGATTCTCGGTCCTTCACCAGCACGCAAGCGCCTGGATATCTTCCGCGGTGACGAACCGATGCGTCGGCATGGTGAACAGGGAAGATCCCAGCAACGACGCGCCCGGGATGAATGGCCCGCCCGGGACACGAACCTGGTCAAGCTCCGGCTGTTTCATAAGCGTGCGCGGATATGGCCGCGTCACGCCCAACAGCGGTCGATGAGAGCGCAATCCGCTCAGATCGCGTAATGCATATCGCAGGTACGATGGCGCTCCTCCAGATACAGTGGACACAATGCCAATGTCCCGGTGCTCGCGCGCCAGCAGGTCCAACACTCCTCCATTAGCGCGACGTAGGTAAACATCAGCGTCTTCGGCCGCGATGGCCGTTCGCAGCAGCGCTGCCGACGAGTGCGAGAGCGACTCGGGCTCCCCTGCCTCGTGATACACCATCTCCCCAAGTCGAAGCCAGGGCATCAGCGCCGGCAGGTGGTACAACGACGGTCGGCCGAGCGCCCACTGGATGGCCGTCGTCGCCATCCGTACCAGCCCGCGCCCTGGTTCGGGTAGAGTGACCGCACGCAGTCTGCTTGCCCACGGCTCAAAGAATGCGAGCAGCGCGCCGCCGCCGCCGGCACAGAGCCCCTTACCGCGCCCGAAGCTCAGAACCGAGAGGTCGCCAAGCGACCCGAGCCTGCGGCCATGAAGCGTCGCGCCGGCGCCCTGCGCCGCATCTTCGATGATCGTCACGCCGTGCCGCGATGCCAGAACGCGGACTGCATCGACATCGGCGGGATATCCGAATAGATGCGCGACGACGATGGCGTCGATGCCCTGCTGCATCACACGCTCCACGCTGTCGAGGTCCGGGCTGAGGGTTGACGGATCGATATCATAAAGTCGCACGCGCGTCCGGGCGC
>JACMOE010000340.1 GCA_014378185.1 Gemmatimonadaceae bacterium
CGCGTACTGCCCGGTCGACCATGACGTCACGCGTCGCGGCCGGACCGAAGTCCGCCGAGCGACCGATGGCGTCAGGGGTGACAGGAGAGACTGCGTGGCGCATGAATGTGCTCCGTTGGGGAAGTCGTCGTGCTTTTTCGAGTTTAGGCAATTCGGGCGTGATCGTCAAGTGCGGGAATGAGGGCAAGGCGTTTGGTGGGGCGTTGGGCGGGGCGAACGCGAATCACACGAATCATTCGAATCCACGCGAATCCGCTCAGCGACAGTTTGCTTTGCCGTGGTCATGATTCGCGTTGATTCGCCGGATTCGCGGAAATTCGCGCTCCCGCCGCAAAACGCACCTTCACACGCCCTTCCGACGCCCTTAATCCGCAAGGATAGCCGCAATCCTCGCCGCAATCATCTCCGCCGAGGGCAGCACCGCCTGGAGCAGCACCGGATGATAGGGCATCGGCACATCCTCCACCGTGAGCCGCTCCACCGGCGCATCGAGAAACCAGAACGCCTCGCGCCCCAGCACGGCCGCGATCTCCGCACCGAAGCCCGCCGTCGTCGTGTCCTCGTGCACGATGAGGCAACGGCCCGTACGGCGAACGGATGCCAGCACCGCCTCGCGATCCCATGGCGCGATCGTGCGGAGATCCAGGAGGTCCACGTCGCCACTGAATCCGTCCGACGCATCGACACACCGATGCACCATGGCGCCCCATGTCACCACCGTGATACCCGCACCTTCGCGCAGTCGCGCCGCGCGTCCGAAGGGCAACACGTAGTCGTCGCCCGGATATCGCGCGCTCCCCTCGCTGGTCATGAGCAGCGAACGATGCTCGAAGAAGATCGTGGGATTGCCGCTCCGCATCGCCGCGCGGAGCAACCCCACCGCATCCGCCGCGTTCGACGGCATCGCCACCTGCCAGCCGAGTGCATGGGCCCACGTCACTTCCGACGAGAGCGAATGCCACGGGTCGCCGACATCCTTGCCGAAACCGCCCGGCATGCGCACCACGATCGGCGCCGCGAACCGGTTGGCCGTACGCCACCGCATGGTACCGGTGTTGTTGAGCTGCTCGTGCGCAGGATCCGCGTACTTCCTGAACTGGATCTCCGCCACGGGCACCAGTCCGCTCACCGCCATCCCCACCGCCCGGCCAATGATGCCCTCCTCGGACAGGCTCGTGTCGAAGACGCGGTCTGCACCGAACCGCTTCTGCAAGCCTTCGGTCACCAGGTGCACACCACCCTTTCGACCAACATCCTCACCGAACACGAGCACCTTGGGATTGGCCTTGAGCTCCGAAGCGAGCGTGCGCCGCACGGCCTCAGCCAACCGCATCATCTCGCCGTCGAGCGCGGGCACATCGGGGCCACCGAGTGCGCCGCGCTGCTCGCGCGTGAGTCCGCCGTACGTTGTAACGTCGCCGGCACGGGGTTCCTCCTCGTACAGGAACCGCCGTACATTTTCCGGGTCGGGTGCGGGCCTCGCACGCGCCGCGATGAGGCCAGCCTCCACGTCTCGCGCAACCTCCGCCTCGAGTTCGGCCCATCCTGTCTCGTTCATCACGGACGGAACCAGGTAATTGCGGAGGTTGCGCAGCGGATCGCGCGCGAGATCCGCTGCGATCTCGTCGTCGGTGCGGTAGCCCTTCTGGTTGTCCGGACCCGAGTGGCTGCTCAGGCGAGGTACCGTGAGATGCACCAGCGCCGGACCAGTGCCGCCGCGCACGTGATCCACGCACTCGGCGATCAGCGTCGCGGACTGCGCGGGATTGCATCCGTCGCCGTCACGCACGAGCAGATTCCGGAACGACGCAAGGTTGGCGGCAATGTTGCCGCCGGGCGTCTGCATCTCTCCCTTGACGGAGATGCCCAGCCCGTTGTCCTCGATGTAGAAGAGCATCGGCAGCTTGAGCGTGGTCGCGATGGTGAGCGCGGACCAGAAGCCGTTCGTCGCCACACTGGCTTCGCCCCCGAGGGCCACTGCAATCGCGCCGCTCCATTCCGCCTCGTCGAGCGTGCTGTGCCGATACCGCACCGCCTGCGCCCAGCCGACGGCGGGGGTGTACTGCGATCCCACATCTCCGGACATTGGGAGCACGGTCGCGCCATTCCAGCCGGGCATGTTGCATACGACGCCGATGTCGCGCCCGTCGCTGAAACCCCCCGCGCGGCCAAGGGGGCTGCCGAGAGCGTCCTCTATGGAGAGGCCCAGCGACAGCAGCAGTGGCCGCGAGCGATAGTATGCGCCGATCCCATCGTGCGGCCGGTCCAGCAGCGAGCCGAGGATGACCTGGCCGACGTCGTGACCTCGCGCAGAAAACTGGTACAGCACGAGATGCTCGCGCGGCACGCTGTTGCGATTCCGGTTGGTGGCTTCCTCCAGGTCGTCCAGGGCACGCGACACCAGCACGTGGTACGCGATCCGTCGCCAGTCGAAGCGGGAATCGACATCGGGCGCCGCGCGGCCGGCTGCCTTCTCTGGAACGGCATGTGTGGGTGACATCGCGTCAAATCTGGCGATCGGACGCAGGGAAGGGGAGCCTGTCTGGCCGCTCACTTCTGATCGATCGTCGCGCAGCATCGTCGGCCCAAACCCTATATTGTACCCATGGAACTGATCCTCACCTCGGTATCAGATGGCGTGTTGACGATCACGCTGAATCGACCGGACGTGCTCAACAGCTTCAACCTGGCGATGGCGGAGGCGCTGCTCGCGGCCCTGCGCCGCGCGCGGGAGGAGCAGCCGGTGCGCGCCGTGCTGCTCACAGGCAGCGGACGTGCCTTCTGCGCAGGTCAGGATCTGGCTGAAGTGCTGCCCGGCGAGGATGGCGCGATGCCCGACCTGGGTGATGTCGTGCAGCGTCAGTACAATCCCATCATTCTCGCCATTCGCACGCTCGAGAAGCCAGTGGTGTGCGCGGTGAATGGTGTGGCGGCGGGCGCTGGGGCGAACATCGCGTTCGCATGCGACATCACCATCGCCGCGGAGCACGCGACGTTCATCCAGTCGTTCGCGCGCATCGGGCTCATTCCCGACAGTGGCGGCACGTACATCCTGCCGCGCTTGATCGGCCTCCAACGCGCGGCGGCGCTGACGATGCTCGGCGACAAGCTCGATGCCGCGCGCGCGAAGGACTGGGGCCTGGTGTTCGACGTGGTGCCGGCGAATGTCCTGATGGAGGTGGCATCGGGCATCGCGACGCGCCTCGCGGCCATGCCGACACGCGGGCTTGGGCTCGCGAAGCGCGGCTTCAACGCCGGCCTCGGCAACGATCTCGTGACCCAGCTTGCGTTGGAGGAAGCACTCCAGCGCGAGGCGGGCCGGACCGCCGATTATGCGGAAGGCGTGCGCGCCTTCGTCGAGAAGCGGACCCCTGCCTTTCACGGGCGCTGATGGGCGCCAGCCATCTCGTCGTCGGCGTGATCGGTGCCGGTGCCATGGGCGGAGGCATCGCGCATGTTGCAGCGGCCGCCGGCCATCGCGTCGTGCTCGGCGATGCGCGACCCGACGCCTTCGCAACGGCACACGCGGCTATCACGAAGGCCGTTGCGCGCGATGTGGAGAAGGGGCGCCTCGATCACCCTGGGGCCGACGCGCTGCTGGGCCGCATCACGGACGCTGGCGATCTGTCCGCGGGGTACGCAGCGTTTGCGCCGTGCGGCCTGGTGATCGAGGCGGTGCTCGAGGACCTGACGGTGAAGCGAACATTGTTCTGCCGGTTGGAACAGGTCGTTCGCGCGGACGCCATCCTCGCGACGAACACGTCGTCGCTCTCGGTGGCGGCCATCGCTGGCGGCTGCGCGCATCCTGAACGGGTGGTCGGCATCCATTTCTTCAATCCGGCGACGGTGATGCCGCTCGTGGAGATCGTGCCGTCCATCATGACGAGCGACGATGTGGCGGGCGCGTCGGCCTCGCTCGTGGACGGCTGGAAGAAGACGAGCGTGATCGCATCCGATACGCCGGGCTTCATCGTCAACCGCATTGCACGGCCGTTCTACTCCGAGTCGCTACGCCAACTGGAAGAGGGCATTGCCGACCACGCGACGATCGACTGGGCCATGCGCGAGATCGGCGGGTTCCGCATGGGCCCGTTCGAGCTGATGGACATGATCGGCAACGACGTGAACCTTGCGGTCACGACGAGTGTGTTCGAGGCATTCTTCTTCGATCCGCGCTACCGGCCCTCCCTCACGCAGACGCGGCTCGTCGAGGCGGGATTGTTCGGGCGCAAGACGGGCCGGGGCTATTACGACTATCGCGAAGGCGCCACCCCGCCCGAGCCGGTGCGCAACCCGCAGCTCGGCCAGGCGATCGTCGATCGCACGCTGGCGATGCTCGTGAATGCCGCCGTGGATGCGGTGTTCCTGCGCGTGGCGTCACCGCACGACATCGAGACTGCCATGTTGAAGGGAGTCAACTATCCCAGGGGGCTGCTGGCGTGGGGTGACGACATTGGCGCACGCGAAATACTGCGCCGGCTCGACGCCCTGCAGTCCGAGTACGGCGAGGAGCGATACCGGGCGAGCCCGTTGCTCCGTCGCAGGGTCATCGACGGCCAGTCCTTGCTGGCATGACGGGCTCGCTGGATGGAACCGCGGATGTTGTTGGGGCGGCGATCGTTGCGGCGATGTGGGAACGTGACGCGTTTACACGATGGCTGGGCGCTGCCATCATCGAGGTGCGCCCGGGATACTGCGCGCTCCGCATGCGCGTGCGGGCAGAGATGATGAACGGCTTTGGCGTGGCGCATGGCGGCATCGTGTTCTCGTTTGCCGACAGCGCCATGGCGTTCGCGTGCAACAGCAGTGGGCACGTGACGGTTGCCGTGGACAATGCTGTCTCGTATCCAGTGGCAGTGCAGCTGGATGACGAGCTGACGGCCGTCGCCGAGCGGGAGGGTGCATCAAGCCGGCTGGCGTTCTATCGGGTGGTAGTGCGCCGGGCGGACGGTCTGGTGGTCGCCCTGTTTCGCGGCACGGTGTATACCACGAAAACGCCGCACGCGGCGGCCGCGAGCGCGCAACGGAACATCGACCAGACAGGTTCATGACTGACGCATACATCCTCGACGGCGTGCGAACCGCCGTTGGCAATCTTGGCGGCCAGCTCAGCGAGGTGCGAGCCGACGATCTCGCAGCCCACGTGATCAGGGCACTGGTGGCGCGGCATCCGTCCCTCGACCCCAGCCGCATCACCGATGTGATTCTCGGCTGCGCCAACCAGGCCGGCGACGACAATCGCAACGTCGCCCGGATGGCCGCGTTGCTCGCCGGGTTGCCCGTGAGCGTTCCCGGTGAAACGGTCAATCGCCTCTGCGCCTCCGGCATGAGTGCCGTTGCCAATGCGGCCCGCGCCGTGAAGCTCGGCGAAGGGGACTTCTATGTCGCCGGTGGCGTGGAGAACATGACGCGGGCGCCCTACGTCATGAGCAAGGCGAGCAAGCCGTTCGCGCGCGACATCGAGCTGTTCGACACGAGCCTGGGCTGGCGCTTCGTGAACCCTGCGATGCGCGAACAGTACGGTACGGAGTCCATGGGACAGACGGCCGAAAATGTGGCGGAGAAGTACGGCATCACGCGTGAAGACCAGGACCTGTTCGCGCTGCGGTCGCAGCAGAAGGCCGCTGCGGCGCGCGCCGCGGGGCGATTTGCGCCGGAGATCACGCCTGTGGAAATCACGCAGAAGAAGGGTGCGCCGCGATCCGTGGACAGCGACGAATTCATTCGTCCCGATACCACGATTGAAATACTCGGCAAATTGCGACCGGCATTCCGCACGGATGGCAAGGGCTCCGTCACGGCGGGCAATTCGTCCGGACTCAATGATGGCGCGGCGGCGCTGCTGATCGGTTCCGAGCAGGGCGCGGCGGAAATTGGTGCCACGCCGATGGCGCGCATCGTGTCCACGGCTGTCGCGGGCGTGGAGCCTCGACTGATGGGCATGGGCCCGGTGCCCGCTACGCAGCGCGCTCTGGAGTTGGCTGGCATCACGCTCGCCGACATTCATGTCATCGAACTCAACGAGGCGTTCGCGGCGCAGTCGCTCGGCTGTCTCCGTGCGCTGGGCCTCGCTAACGACGATCCCCGCGTGAATCCCAATGGGGGCGCCATTGCGCTGGGCCACCCGCTCGGCATGAGCGGGGCGCGATTGCTGTTGACGGCGTCGCACGAGTTGCAGCGTCACGGAGGACGTTATGCGCTCGCCACCATGTGTATCGGAGTGGGGCAGGGCATGGCGACGGTGCTGGAGCGTGTCTAACATCTACTCCTTCGACGGCTTCATCCCCGTCGTGCACGAAACCTCGTTCGTCCATCCGAACGCCACCGTCACGGGCAACGTCATCATCGGCCGAGACGTGTATGTGGGTCCGGGAGCGGCGCTCCGCGGTGACTGGGGCGCTATCCTCGTCGAAGACGGCTGCAACGTGCAGGAGAACTGCACCGTCCACATGTTTCCCGGCGTGACCGTGGTGCTCGAGCAGGGCGCGCACATTGGGCACGGGGCCATCGTGCACGGCGCACGTATCGGCGCCAACGCGCTGATTGGAATGAATGCGGTGGTGATGGACGGTGCAGTCGTGGGTGCAGGCTGCATCGTGGGCGCGCTGTGCTTCGTGCCCGCGGACATGCAGATTCCCGCGCGCACGGTGGTGGTCGGCAATCCCGCGAAGGTGGTGAAGGACGTGAGCGACGAGATGCTGGCGTGGAAGACCGAGGGCACGGCGCTCTATCAGGCGTTGCCGTCGCGGATGCATGCGTCGCTCGAAGCCTGCGAACCGCTGCGCGTCGTGCCACCGGGCCGTGCGGAGCAGCAGATGAGCTACAGAACCTGGCGAGAGACCAAACAGTGATACGCCTCCAGAATTACGCGCTCGGACAATGGGTTGATGGAACAGGCAAGGGCACGACGCTTCATCACGCCGTGACCGGCGCGGAGCTCGGTGTCGCGTCGAGTGAGGGACTCGACTTCAAGGCCATGCTCGACCATGGCCGCACTGTGGGTGGACCGACGTTGCGCGCGCTCACGTTTCACCAGCGCGCACGAATCCTCAAGGCGCTCGCGCAATACCTCACCGCGCGAAAGGACGAATTCTACCTTGTGTCGAGTTGGACAGGGGCGACAAGGGGCGACTCCTGGATCGACATCGACGGCGGCTTTGGCTCCCTGTTCGCCTTTGCGAGCCGAGGGCGCCGGGAGTTTCCGGATGAGACGTACTATGTGGACGGCGGGCCCGAGGCACTCAGCAAGGGGGGCACGTTCATCGGCCGGCACATCTGCGTGCCGATGGAAGGCGTGGCCGTGCAGATCAATGCCTTCAACTTCCCCGTGGGGGGCAAGCTCGAGAAGTTCGCCACGTCATTCCTTGCCGGCGTGCCCAGCATCGTGAAGCCCGCTACGGTCACGAGCTACCTCACGGAGTCGGTGGCGAAGGCGATGGTGGAGTCGGGACTGCTGCCGGCCGGCACGTTCCAGCTCATCTGCGGTAGCGCGGGCGACCTGCTGGATCACCTGAACTGTCAGGACTCCGTGGCGTTCACCGGCTCCGCCACCACGGGCCTGATGCTCAAGAGTTCGAAGGCCGTGCTGGGCAACAGCGTGCGCTTCAACCAGGAGGCCGACTCGCTCAACTACTCCATGCTCGGCCCCGATGCCGCGCCCGGCACGGAGGAGTTCGATCTCTTCATCAAGGAAGTCGCCAGGGAGATGACCGTGAAGGCCGGGCAGAAGTGCACGGCGATCCGGCGCACCTTGGTGCACGAGAGCATGGTGGATGCGGTCACTGCAGCGCTGAAGAAGCGGCTGGGCAGCGTGAAGGTCGGCGACCCTTCGGTGGACGGCGTCCGCATGGGTCCCCTGGCCGGCAAGGGTCAGGTGCGCGAGGTGGAGAAGAGCGTCGAGCGGCTGCGTGCGGATGCGGAGTTGGTGTTCGGGGGCCCAGGCACGCTCGACGTCGTGGGTGCAGACGCCGACGCGGGTGCGTTCTATCCCACCATGCTGCTCTATAACGACAAGCCGTTCCAGCGCAGTGCGCCGCATGACGTCGAGGCATTCGGGCCCGTCAACACCATCATGCCCTATGGCACTATCGAGGAGGCGATCGCGCTCGCGAAACTCGGCAAGGGCAGTCTTGTCGGCTCGCTGTTCACCGCGAACGACGATGTCGCACGCCAGGTGGCGCTTGGTACCGCGGCGTATCACGGGCGCTTGATGCTCGCCAACCGCCACAGCGCGAAGGAGTCCACTGGTCATGGCTCACCGCTGCCGCATCTCGTGCACGGTGGTCCGGGCCGCGCGGGTGGTGGTGAGGAGATGGGCGGCGTGCGCGGCGTGCTGCACTACATGCAGCGCACGGCTATCCAGGGTTCGCCCCAGACGGTGGCCGCGGTCACCCGCGAG
>JACMOE010000341.1 GCA_014378185.1 Gemmatimonadaceae bacterium
CCGTGGTACCCAGGCCGCGCACGCTGCGGATCCCAAGCCTCACGGCTGGGGGCCTGATGGCCGCAGCGGGTCTTTCAGTCTGACTGTCTGACCCGCCGGTCGCTGCGCGGCGGCTCGTCTGACGGGACGACGTTCGTTTGTCCTGTCCGACTGTCGGACTGTCGGACTGACGGACTTCCAGCGAGGCGTTCCACGCCGAGCGCGTGAGGTCCACTGGCCTCACTTCCACACCATGGCGTCGCGCATCCTCCACCAGCGTGCCTGGTGCATAGAAACCCATGGGTTGCGCGTTGAGGATGGCTGCGGTGAACTCGGGCGCGTAATAGTGCTTCAGGTAGGCCGACGCATACACGAGCAGCGCGAAGCTCGCCGCGTGGCTCTCCGGAAACCCATAGTCGGCGAAGCCATTGATCTGGTTGAAGATCTTTTCTGCATCCACGCTGCCGATGCCGTTGGCCGCCATGCCGTCGAGCATCTTCTGGCCGATGGACGCCATGCGCTCGCGGCTCCGCTTGTGGCCCATCGCCTTGCGCAGCACGTCCGCCTGGCCCGGCGTGAAGCCCGCCGCCACGATCGCCACCTGCATGCCCTGCTCCTGGAAAAGGGGCACGCCAAGCGTGCGCTCGAGGATGGGCCTGAGCGACTCGTGCAGGTACGTCACCGGCTCCTCGCCGTTCTTGCGGCGGAGGTACGGGTGCACCATGTCGCCCTGGATGGGGCCGGGCCGGATGAGCGCGACCTCGACGACGAGGTCGTAGAAGCAGCGCGGCTTCAACCGCGGCAGCGTGTTCATCTGCGCGCGGCTCTCCACCTGGAACACGCCGATGGTGTCGGCCGCGCAGAGGTCGTCGAACACATTCTGGTCGTCCATCGGCAGCGCGGCGAGATCCACCGTGATGCCGCGGCCCTGCCTGATGTACAGCAGGCAGTCCTGCAACAGGGTGAGGATGCCGAGTCCAAGGAGGTCGATCTTGATGAGGCCCACCGGATCGAGGTCGTCCTTTTCCCACTGGATCACCGTGCGGCCCGGCATGCTCGCCGGCTCGATGGGCACCACGGTGCAGAGCGGCTCGCGCGTGAGCACGAACCCGCCGACGTGAATGGAGCGATGCCGCGGGATCTGGTGCAGCCCCTCCACGATCTCGGCGAGTGCGCGTACGCGCTTGTCCCGTGGATCGAGACCCACGCGCTCGACGATGCTCGCGCCGCTGGTGTCGAGCAGCGCCGTGACGGGATTGCGACGTTCCGTGTGGTCGTCCGACATGTAGGGATCCTCCCACCGGTTGCCCCGCGCATTCGGGCTGCCATAGGGTTCATACGCTGCCTTCGGCGTGGGACGATCCGCCGACGTCACCGGCTTCAACACCTGCTTCGCCTTCTCCTTCTCGGCGCGTGACCGCGTGGTGGCCTCGGTACCCGGCACCATCGCGCTGCCGAGTGCGGCGGCGACGGCGGCATCGTTCGACGCTGCGTCGTGCGGCCTGGCGCGCAGGGCCTCCGCCGTGGCCTTCGCGGAAAAGCGGTCGCTGAGCGCGGCGAGCGTGGCGGCCTGCTCCACGCTGAAGCCGAGCACGCGCGCCGCATCGCGCACCGCGCTCTTGCCGCGGTAGGTGATCTGCTCGCACACCATGGCCGCGTGTTCGCGCCCGTACTTTTCGTAGACGTACTGGAGCACCTCCTCGCGCTCGCGGTGCGCGAAGTCGATGTCGATGTCGGGCGCCTCGGTGCGATCCTCGCTCAGGAAGCGCTCGAAGAGGAGGCCGAGCGCGACGGGATCCACGGCGGTGATGCCGAGTACGTAGCAGACGGCGGAATTCGCGGCGGAGCCACGGCCCTGGCAGAGGATGCCCTTTCGTCGCGCAAAGCGGACGATGTCCCACACGATGAGGAAGTAGCCCGCGAGTCCGAGCTTCGCGATGAGCGCGAGCTCGTGCGTCAGTTGCTTCTCGTGCGCGGCACCGCGGCGCGCGGTGCCCGGTGGTCCCCACCGTTCATGTGCGCCGTGTGCGACGAGCCGTTCCAGGTATTCGTCGGCGTCCACGCTCGGCGGCAGCGCGAACGCCGGCAGCGATGGGCGCAGCTGGCCGAGCCGGAAATCGCAGCGCTCGGCGATGTCGAGCGTGGCGCGAATGCCTTCCGGCGCATGGCGCCAGCGACGCGCGATTTGCGCCGCACTCTTGAGGTACCACTCGCCGTTGGGGCGGAGGCGCGTGCCCATCTGGTCGAGCGGGCGCTGGTGGCGCAGCGAACAGAGGACGTCGTGCACCATGCGGTCGCGCGCGCGGGCATAGTGCACGTCGTTGGTGACGACCCACGGGATGTCGAGCGCGCGGGCGACTTCGATCAAGCGCTGGGTGGTGACGCGCTCCTCTGGCAGGCCATGATCCCAGCATTCGATGGCGACGCGATCGCGGCCGAAGATATCGATCAGGTTCGCCGCCGCTTCGCAGCTCGCATCAATGTCGCCGCGCTCGGCGAGCGTGGCCACCCAGCCACGCGGACAGCCGGTGAGTGCAAACAATCCTGCCGAGTGCGATGCGAGCTGGTCGAGCGACACGCATGGCGAGCCGCGCGGTGCGTCGCGCCGTGCGAGGGTGATGAGCGTGGAGAGGTTGCCGTACCCCTCGCGCGATTCGGCGAGCAGGGGCAGGTGGGTGATGAGTGGCTCGGCGTCGTCAGTATCAGGCTCGATGGCGACGGTAAGCTCCGCACCGATGAGTCCGCGCAGCCCCGCTTCGTCCGCTGCGCTCGCGAAGCGCACGGCGCCACTGAGCTCGTCGTGGTCGGTGAGCGCGAGGGCGACGAGGCCGAGCTCCTTTGCGCGTGCGACGAGCGTCTCGGGCAGCGCAGCGCCGTCGAGGAGGGAGAAGCAGGAATGACAGTGAAGTTCCGCGTAGCTCATGGGGTCTGACAGTCTGACCGCGGTCTCCAGTACCTTTCTGCATTCAATTGATGCGGTTACTCGAGCCGAGGGCGCTCATGATCGACGACATGAGAATCTTCCGAACCACATTGAGCCTTGCCGCCCTTGGCACGCCCGACGAACGGCGTGACCTGGTCGACGTCATGGTCGATACCGGGAGCGAGTACAACTGGATTCCGAGCACGCTGCTCCACGAACTCGGTGTATCGCCGGTGCGCATTGATCGATTCGAAACAGCAGATGGACGCGTGCTCGAACGCGAAGTCGGTTTCGCGTTGCTGTACGCAGCGGACCGCTCGACAGCGACTGTCGTCGTGTTTGCCCGGAAAGGAGACATGGTGTTGCTCGGTGCCATCGGCCTCGAAGGCATGAACCTGCAGGTCGACCTCGTGCGACGTGCACTGATTTCCGCGGGCCCGGTTCCGGTGGCCGTCGCCGCGTGACCGGCTTCAATCGCTCCACGCCTGCACCCGCCACGCGTCGTCCGATCGATCGAGGTACACCACCATCTCGCCCAGCCCGCTCTCGCAGCGCCAGTAGTCGCGACGA
>JACMOE010000043.1 GCA_014378185.1 Gemmatimonadaceae bacterium
ATGAGTTCGATGCAGAGGAACTGCGAGGTCATCGGTTCTCTGTCATGAGTAGAACAGTCGACCGGTCAAAAACCGACAGAAAAGCCTAGCCGATCAGCTCGCGCAGGATCTCCGGGAACACGGCATGCTCTGCCGCCATGTCCACGATCCGCACCTTCAGCCGCGTCGCGAAGTCGCGCATGTCCCGCACGGTTCGCCCCGATCGTATCAGCAGCACGCGCGCGCCCCTCATCAGCGCCGGCCCCACGAACTCCTCCGAGCAGCTCTCCTCGTGGTCGCAGTCGATGGGCACCACGCGCGGCCGAACGCGCATGAGGGCGCTCCGGGCCGACTCCTTGGCAGCGGCGAAGTGCGGCTGATGTCCGCCCAGTTCGACGGCGGCTCCCAACAGTGCACCGGCCAGCGGGTCGGACGAGAAAACAAGTACAGCTTCTACTCTCATCCTGGTCGTCTTGGCTCGCTGGACCCGGGCTGGATTGCCTTAGGCACGCTCGCAGCAGCAAGTCGGAGACCATCCTCACCCGCATGCCGGGAGTCGCGATCCCTTGACGAGCGACGTACAATGCCAAACATTCGTATTCGTGCGCCGACTACCGCGTGCACACACGCCCGCGCCGCCACGCTGGCTTCACCCGCGACCGTATGGCTCATGATGATGGCGCTCGACTCGAGTCACGTGCCGCCGCGTCAGCTGAGTCAGGCCACTCTTGGCGCTCTCGAGTCCGCGCTGCGCGAATATGTCGCCGTCGGTGCATCGTCCTCCCTGCCCAGCGCCTTGGTCCTGCTCGCTGACGAAGCGCGAGACAAGCACATCCTCCCCGAACAACTGCTCATCGTGCTGAAGAACCTCTGGCGTTCCTTGCCCGAAGTGAGCGCCATGACGGACTCCGGGGAGCACGCGCGCCTCATGGAGCGAGTGGTTACCATGTGCATCAAGGAGTACTACAGCGCCTGACCGGCAGCCCCACCGCCGGCCTCTCCCTCAGTGACGCAATCGCACATGCTCGCCCACCGAGTCCGTGCGTGGCTGCGTAGCATCCCCCTGCCACGCCTCAGACGCTTCATCCTCGGCCTCTACCTCACCGTCGCGGCTGTCGATGCCGCCGGCAAGGCGCTCGTCACGGATCCGGCCGTCAACCGCGCGCTCCGGCACAACGTGAGCCCGGCCGTCGTGGGCGACATACGCAGCGCCGCGATCCCGTCCGGCAACTTCGAGATCTTCCGCACGGCCTCGCGCCATCTCGTGCAGGGCATGGATCTGTATGCCGAGTATCCCGCCGAGCATTCGGACCGGTTCAAGTACAGTCCCACCTTTGCGCTGCTCTTCGCACCGCTCGCCTGGATTTCCTGGCCGCTGGCATTGTTCCTCTGGAGCGCCCTCAATGCGCTGGTGCTGTTTGCCGCGGTGGAGCGCGCGCTACCCGGCCGCGCTGGAATGGTCGCGCTGCTCTTCCTGTTGCTCGAGGTCCTGCGGGGCATGCAGAACGCCCAGAGCAACGCTCTCGTCGCCGGCCTCATCATCCTGGGATTTGTCGCACTCGAACGCACCCAGGCATGGCGCGCGGCCGTGGCCGTGATGCTCGGCGCCTGCGTCAAGATCTTTCCGCTTGCCGCGCTGGCCTTTGCCATCCCGCGCAGGATGGTCCTGCGCACCGGGGTATGGGCTGCCGCGGTCGGCGCCGCCCTGTTCATCCTGCCCCTCATCGTTACCCCATGGGCCACCCTGCTCACCCAGTACGCCTCGTGGCGCGGCGTCGAATCGAGTGACGCGCAGCAACGCTGGTTTTCCGTGATGGAGCTGGTTCACCGCTGGTCCGGCGCCGCATGGCCCAACTGGCCCGTCCAGCTCGCGGGCACGCTGGCGCTCCTGTCGCCACTCGCCCTCAGGCGCGACCGCTGGGATCACCCGGATTTTCGCGCCCTGTTCCTCTGCTCCGTGTTGCTCTATGTAGTGCTCTTCAACCATCAGGCGGAGCGCGCCAGCTACCTCATCGCCTTCACCGGGGCCACGCTGTGGTACGCCGGATCGGCCAGGGAGCGCTGGGAGACGTGGCTTTACGTGCTCGCCTTTGTCACCATCCCGCTCATGTCCACGCTCATTCCCGGCCACTTCTTCCGCGGCCGCACGGCCACCCTGTACCGGCTTGCCGCGCCATCACTGGCCATCTGGCTCGTGATCCAATGGCGGTTGCTGCAGTCACGAGCCACGAGTCGAACAGTGACCAGTTAGTGTGCATCCTGAAACAGCCTTTTTCGCCGGTTGTCATCCCGAGCGCATTTCAAGGACTCGCTCGGGGTGACAAGAAGTTTCAGGATGGACACCAGTCAGCGAGACACTGAACAAGCTGCCCGCACTCAGCCCGTTACCGTAGCCGTCAGCTCGATCTGCACATTTCCCTTCAGCGCGGTCGACACAGGGCACCCCTCCTTCGTGGCCGCCGCAATCGACTGGAACTTCGCGTCGTCGATGCCCGGCACCACCGCCTTCACCACCAGCTTCATCGTCGTGATCTTGAACCCCTCGCCCACCTTCTCCACTGTGCACGCCGCCTGCGTGTCCACGCTGGTTGGCGCAAAGCCGCTGCTCTCCAGGCTCGCCGCCAACGCCATGCTGAAGCAGGCCGCCTCGGCCGCCGCCAGCAGCTCTTCCGGATTGGAACCGCCCTCTTCCCCAAAGCGCGATCCGAAGCTGTAGCTCCCACCCAGCCCCGTCTGCCCCTTGAACGACCCCGTACCGCCCTTCAGCCCGCCCTTCCACTGCGCGGTCGCGTTTCTCGTCGGCATTGCTGGTACTCCTGAATTGTATGGGTGAGGCCACTCGCGCTCGATCGCGCGCTTGACGCATGGTGACCCGTGCGCTTTATCTCCTGCCATGACGGAACCGGCCGAGTCGCCGCTCCCGCCGTCGGTGGCGCGAGTGCTGCGCACGTTTCGCGCCCTCGGGCGCGAGGAAAAAATGCAGGCGCTGCTCCATTACGCCAGACAGCTCGAACCGCTGCCCGAGCGCTTTCAACTGCTCGACCGGGCGGAGTTCACCGTTCCAGAATGCCAGACCCGCGTCGATTTGTTCCCGGAGATGCGCGATGGCAACCTGTACTTCCATGTCGACCTCAACGCGCGGCAATCCCCCACCATCGCCGCGTTCCTCGCCATCCTCTTCTCCGCGGTCAACGGCCATCCCCCCGAGACCACGCTCGCCATTCCCGATGACTTCGTCCGCCAGATGATGGAGGGCATCGGACTCGCCGGCCGCGAAGCAGGGCTCAACGCCATGCTCACCCGCGTCAAGCGCCACGCTCGGCGCGCCATCGCCTGACCCAACCGCCATGACCACCGCGCCCCAGACCTACGCCAACCACCGGCGTTTCTTTCCCCTCTTTCACTACGTCGCGATGCCGGTGCTGCTCGCGAACGTGGTGGTCAGCGTCGCCCACGCCATTCGCCAGCCCGCACCATTCAACACCTGGCTGGTGGTGCTCTCCCTCGGACTCGTCGCCGGCCTGCTCGCCTCCCGCGCCTCCGCGCTCATCGTCCAGAATCGCCTCATCGCCCTCGAAATGCGCCTGCGCCTGGCCACCAGCCTCGCGCCAGAATTGCGCCAGCGTATCCCGGAACTCCACCTGGGCCAGCTCATCGGCCTCCGCTTCGCTGGCGACGGTGAGCTCAGCAACCTCGTCGAGCAGTGCCTGCGCGGTGAGCTTGCCACCACCGATGCCGTCAAGCGCGCCGTCCGCGACTGGCGACCGGACTTCATCCGCGCCTGAGTCTCGCATGCAGCGCATCCTGAGCGCCTTTGCCTGGGTGGCGACCGTCTCCATCGTCATCATCGGCACCCTGTACGTAGGCGCCGTCTGGCTCGTCACAGCCCCATTCGACCCCGGCCGCTACCACGCCGGCCGTGCCTTCCGCCAGCTCGCCGTGGCGCTCGTCACCATGAATCCGCTCTGGCACTTCGAGACCGACGGCGACGCCCCCGACAACCCGCGCCTGCCCTACGTCGCCGTGTCCAACCACGAGTCGTACGCCGACATCTTCCTCATCAGCCACTTCCCCTGGGAAATGAAGTGGCTGTCCAAGGACACCATGTTCCGCATTCCCTGCATGGGCTGGATGATGCGCATGGCCAACGACATCCCCATCGTTCGCGGCAAGCGCGAGAGCATCGTGAGCGCCATGCGCGGATGCCGCGACCGGTTGAGCAAGCGCGTCAGCGTCATGATCTTTCCCGAGGGCACCCGCTCCCCCACCGACGACCTGCTGCCCTTCAAGGACGGCGCGTTCAAGCTCGCCATCGAAGCCGGCGTGCCCATCCTCCCCATCGCCATCGCCGGCACACGCGACTGCATGGCCAAGGGCAGCTTCGCCTTTCGCCGAGCACGCGCCAAGGCGCGCGTGCTCACCCCCATCCCCACGGCCGGCATGACCAGCGCCGACGTCCCCACACTCCGCGACCACACCCGGGACGTCATCGACTCGGCGCGCCGCGCGCTGCTGCGCGAGCTGGCGGTCGAAGCGCGCAGCGCGTGACCCAGGCGCCTGACGGCGCTCCGCGCGACGAACTCGATCTCGAGGAGCGACTCTCGCGCCCCTCACCCTCACTCCCCCGCGTGCTCGCGTGCGTCGCCGGCGACATCATCATCCTGGGCGCCGGCGGCAAGATGGGCCCGTCGCTCGCGCACATGGCCCGCCGAGCGGACCCGGACAGGCGCATCATCGCAGTGTCCCGCTGGTCGAACGCGCGCACCGCCGACCGG
>JACMOE010000342.1 GCA_014378185.1 Gemmatimonadaceae bacterium
CATCGGCCTGGCGGGTGAAGCCGTGTCTGCGGCGAGGGAGGATCTCCGGGTGCAGACGGAGCGGTACCGCGCCGGCATCGCCACGTCGCTGGATCGGCTCACGTCGGAATTCGCCGTGACCCAGGCGGAGCTGAGCCTCGTGGCTGCCCGTTACAACTACCAGGTCACGCGCGCCACGCTCGAAGCGCTCGTGGGGCGCACGCTGTGATGCGCGCGGCCGCCACGTCCGTGGAGGGCTAGCCGCATGTGGCTCGTCCATATCGCCCTGCGCCGACCCTACACGTTCGTCTGCGTCGCGCTGCTGATGCTCGTGTTCGGCATCGTGGCCATCCTGCGCATGCCCGTCGACATCTTTCCGTCGATCAACGTGCCCGTGGTGTCGATGCTGTGGAGCTATGGGGGGCTATCGCCGCGCGAGATGGAGCAGCGCATCGTCAGCCTGTCGGAACGCGTGTATTCCAGTTACGTGAACGACATCGAGCACATCGAGTCGCAGTCGCTGAATGGGTTGAGCATCATCAAGGTGTACTTCCAGCCTGACGCGAATGTCGAGGCGGGGATGGCGCAGCTGACCGCGGCGTCGCAGGGCGTGACGCGGAACATGCCACCGGGCATCTCGCCGCCGTTCATGGTCCGCTTCAATGCGACAGACGTGCCCATCATGCAGATCGGCGTGTCGAGCTCGATCCGCACGGAACCCGAGCTCAACGATCTGGGCACCAACTTCATTCGCGTTCCCCTCGGGACCGTGCATGGCGCCAGCGTGCTGCCGGCGTACGGCGGCGTGCCCAAGCTGATCAACGTGGACATCGATCCACAGGCGCTCTATGCCAAGGGGCTGTCGGCGGGCGACGTGAGTCGCGCGATCAACGCACAGAACGTCATCCTGCCCGGCGGCACGGCCAAGATGGGCGATCGCGAATACTATGTGCGGTTGAATTCCAGCCCCGATTCAGTGCGGCAACTGGCGGACCTGCCCCTCAGGCAGGTGAACGGCGCCACCGTCACCATCGGCGACGTGGCGCAAGTCCGCGAGGGCGGCGGCGTGCAGACGAACATCGTGCGCGAGAATGGACGACGCGGCACGTACATCTCGGTGCTCAAGAACGGCAAGGCACCCACGCTGGACGTGGTGGACCGCGTGAAGGCGATGATTCCGCAGATCACCGCCGGCCTGCCCCCCGACGTGAAGCTGAAGTTGCTGGGCGACCAGTCGGTCTACGTCCGCGCGACCATCGCGGGCGTGCTGCGAGAGGGCGTGATTGCCGCGGTACTCACCGCGATCATGATCCTCCTCTTCCTGGGCAGCTGGCGCTCGACGATCATCGTGGCGCTATCGATTCCGCTCAGCGTGCTCTCGTCCATCATCGCCCTGTGGGCCACGGGCGAGACCCTGAACGTGATGACGCTGGGCGGCCTGGCCCTGGCGGTCGGCATCCTGGTGGACGACGCGACGGTGGCGATCGAGAACATCCATCGCAACCTGGAGCAGGGAAAGCCGTTGCGGCCCGCAATCATCGACGGCGCCGAGCAGATCGCGATTCCGGCCTTCGTGTCCACGCTGGCCATCTGCATCGTGTTCCTGCCCATCTTCGCCCTGTCCGGGCCCGCAGCGGCGCTGTTCCGGCCGCTCGCGCTGTCGGTGATCTTCGCAATGGCGGCATCGTACTTCCTGTCGCGCACTCTCGTGCCCACCATGGCGGACTACATGCTGCCGGCCGAGGCGGCGCAGCATGCCCCCGGTGGCGGCCATGTGCACGCACCGGGCCGGTTTGGACGCGTGGTGGCCGGATTCGATGCGCGGTTCGAGCGCTTTCGCGCCGGATACCACGCACTGCTCGCCGGCGCCATGCAGCACCGGCGTACGGTACTGTCCGTGGCATTCGCGTTCGTTGTGCTGTCGCTGTTCCTCGCCCCCGCCATCGGCGAGGATTTCTTTCCCACCGTGGACGGCGGACAGTTCCAGTTGCACATCCGCGCGCCGTCGGGCACTCGGCTCGAGGAGACGGAGCTGATCTTCGCGAAGGTGGAGCAGGTGGTGCGTCGCACGATTCCAGCGCGCGACCTCTCGCTGATCCTGGACAATATCGGGCTCACAACCTACGGCGTGGCGCTGGCCGTGGGGTCCAACGCAACGGTAGGGCCTGCCGATGGCGACATGCTGGTGCAGCTCGCATCGAATCATCGCGGCGCCACACATGACTACGTGCGGAGCCTGCGGCGTACACTGCCCAGGGAGTTTCCCGGGGTCACGTTCTTCTTCCAACCGGCAGACATGGTGAACCAGGTGCTCAACCTGGGCTTGCCGGCTCCGATCGACGTGCAGATCTCCGGACAGAATCGCGTTGCGAATTACGCAGTCGCGCGGAAACTCGCGGCGAAGATTTCTCGTGTGCCCGGTGCGGTGGACGTGCGCGTGCAGCAGGTGATGGACGCGCCGGAAATGCGCTTTTCCGTCGATCGGACGAAAGCCCTCCAGATCGGACTGTCACAGCGTGACGTTGCCAGCGACCTGCTCATTTCCCTCAGTTCGAGCGGGCAGACGGCGCCCAACTTCTGGCTCAACCCGGCGAACGGCGTGCAGTACAACGTGAGCGTCATGACGCCGCAGTACAAGATGGAGACGCTCGATGCGCTTCAGAGCACGCCGGTGGCGGTCGCGGGCACCACCACGCCCCAGCTGTTTGGCAACCTGGCCACCGGCAGCCGTGCCATCACGCCGGCGGTGGTGAACCACTACAACACCCAACCGGTGTTCGACGTGTTCGCGAGCACGGACCGGCGCGATCTCGGGGCGGTGGCTGCGGCGATCGATGAAATCATCGCGCGCGAGCGACCCTTGCTGCCCAAGGGCTCACAAATCATCATGCGCGGGCAGGTGGAGAGCATGCGGACGTCGTTCACCGGACTCGGGCTGGGGATCATCTTCGCCATCCTGCTCGTCTACATCGTGCTGGTCATCAACTTCCAGAGCTGGCTCGATCCGCTCATCATCATCATGGCCCTGCCCGGCGCACTCGCTGGCATCCTGTGGATGCTGTACGTGACGCACACCACGTTCACCGTTCCCTCACTCATGGGCGCAATCATGGCAATGGGCGTCGCAACCGCGAACAGCGTGTTGCTCATCACGTTTGCCGATGATCAGCGGCGAGCGGGACGCACCGCGGCAGAGGCCGCGGTGGATGCCGGGTTCGCGCGACTGCGTCCCGTGTGCATGACCGCGCTTGCCATGATCATCGGCATGCTCCCCATGGCGCTGGGCCTCGGCGAAGGTGGCGAGCAGAATGCACCGCTGGGTCGCTCCGTGATTGGTGGATTGCTTGTCGCAACGTTCTTCACGCTCGTCATCGTGCCGCTCATCTACAGCGTGCTGCGGCGCGGGTCGCCGCAACACGCAGATGCCGATGCGCCCCAGCCACTGAGTGCCGCCGCATGACCCCCGTACCGTTCGTTCAGCGAGTGATGCCATGAGCACCACCGACCGCTCGACGCCGCCTGAATTCCCCGAGCATCCGTATCATGCCGACGTAGGCTCCGCGCCTCCCGTGGAACCCGTGACCGGCCGACGCCTGGTAGTGTTCGGTGGGATGGCTGCCGTGGTGCTGGTCGTCCTGTTCGTCATCTCCGCCATCCCTCGTGAATCGGTGAGCCAGCTGCTCCGCGCTGAAGCAGCCGCGCGAGACAGTGCGCCCGTGGTGCAGGTGACGACGGTGCACCGCGCCGCCGCCGGCAGTGAGCTGGCGCTGCCCGGCACCATCCAGGCACTGCACGAGTCCGCGATCTATGCGCGCGCGGCCGGGTACGTGAGGCGATGGCAGGCGGACATCGGAGCCATTGTCCACTCCGGGCAACTCCTTGCCGAGATCGATGCGCCCGAGCTTGCACAGTCGGCAGAGCAGGCGCAGGCGCAACTCACGCAGACGCGCGCTGCGCTGGCACTCGCGCCCGCTGACCTCGAGCGTTGGAAGGTGCTCTCGCGCGACAGCGCGGTCACGCGTCAGGAGCTGGACCAGAAGCGGGCCGCGTTCGAGTCCGCGGAGGCGAATACCGGAGCGGCTGATGCCAACCTCCGCCGACTCGCGCAGGCGCGGCAGTACACGCGGGTGACCGCACCCTTCGCGGGAGTCATCACCGCACGCAACGTGGACATCGGGTCTCTCATCACCGCCGCAGGAGCCACGAGTGCGCCAGCGGGCGCCTCGGGTGTGGGTGGCGCGGCAGCGGCAGGCAGCATGTTCCGCATTGCGCAGACTGATACCGTGCGGATCTACCTCACCGTGCCGGAGGCATACGCGACATCAATTCGCACCGGACTCGACGCACTCGTGACCGTGCAGGGCATTCCTGGTCGAGCATTTTCGGGCACCGTGGTTCGCACCTCGCGCGCCCTCGATGCCACGTCGCGCACGTTGCTCACCGAAGTGAACGTCCCGAATCGCGACTTCGCATTGCTGCCCGGCATGTCGGCGCAAGCGACGCTGCATTTCCCTCGAGCCGCCCCGCCGCTACTGCTGCCAGCGAGCGCGCTCGTGATTCGCTCCAACGGTGTGCAGGTGGCTGTGGTTGACGGAAAGCCGGGTGCGGCAACCGCCACGATACACTTTCGTCCCGTGCAATTGGGCCGGGATTACGGTGCTACGGTCGAGGTGGCGAGCGGCGCCATTGACGGCATGGTGGTGGTGCTCAATCCCAACGCCGACCTGGTTGACGGTGCGCGGGTGCGTGTGCTGGCCGCGCCGCTCAAACCGAAGCCCGGGGCAGGCGCAGGAGGAGGGAAGTGAGCACCTGACAGCGACGGGCGCTGCCCACCCGTACCTATCCATTGATACCGACGCCAGCCCGGTCGGCGCTCGTAACCCGTCCAGCGAGCGTCAGCGAGCGACCCGTCCCCTGTACGCCGCA
>JACMOE010000343.1 GCA_014378185.1 Gemmatimonadaceae bacterium
CGTGGTGCACCCCAACACTCCGCCGGCAGCACTGACCAGCGAGAAGCGACTGGTGTTCGAGGATCGCGTGCAGCTGCCGCAGCTGTCGATCGCATGGCCCTCGGTTGGCGACGATGAAAAGGACGTATGGGCGCTGCAGTTCCTCGAGCGGATTCTCGCCGGTTCACGGACCGCACGGATCACGCAGGCGCTGGTATACGACACTCCGCGTGCGCAGTCAGTGATTGCCCGCAACGAAGGATACGAAACCACCGGTACGTTCTATCTCTTCGTCTCTCCCAGGCCCGGTCATTCGCTCGATGAAGTGGCAGCGGCCGCCGACTCCGTAATCGAGCGCTTCAAGCGTGAAGGTCCCACGCCCGAGGAAATGGCGAAGACATCGGCGCTCAAGCAGTTCGAGTTCCTGAGGTTGCTCGAGTCAAACAGAGGCAAAGCCGAAGCACTCAGCGACGGGCTCGTCTTCCACGGCGACGCAAGGCAATTCGAGCGCGACTACGCGACCATAAAGGGCGTGACAGCCGCCGACGTACAGCGTGTCGCCAATCAATACCTGGTGCATCCGCGCATCATGCTCAGCATTGTCCCCATGGGCAAGCGCGACCAGGCAGCGTCCGGAAGCACCGCAGTGACCGTCGCACCGGACGGCGGACACTACCTCCTGGGCGACAAGCACTGAAACGCTGCCAGGACTCTCGCGCCAACAGGTGCCCATGTCATTGACCAGGCGCGACGCGCTCGCTCGACTAAGCGCGTTGCTCGCCATCCCGCTCGTCCGCTGGCCCGAGCGGCTCGCCGACCCACTCGGCGGCACCATCGTCGAATACCAGGCAGGTCGCGCGCGCCGCGACTGGACCGCCGCTGAAGTCACTGCGCTCGCACTGGAGCGGTGTTCGGTACGGGGCGGAACGCTGCACGCGATCGACCAGCTGTCCAGCATCGCGCTCGACGAAGCCCGCGCCTCCGACACACGAGCCCGACGCGGTACGCTGCGCGGGCCGCTCGACGGTGTTCCAGTGTTCGCCAAGGCCATCTACGACATGCACGGCCTTCCGACGACGGCGTCGAACACCGAGTGGGCACGCCTGTTCCCGGCGCCCGTGCGGCGCGATGCGGTGGAGGTGGGGCGCATGCGCGCCGCAGGTGCAATCGTACTTGGCAAGACGGTCGCCGACGATTTTGCCTACCACGGCAACGGCACCAGCTCGCTCTCCGGTCAGGTGCGCAATCCGTACGATCCAACGGGCACGCGAACACCGGGCGGCTCCAGCGCCGGTTCGGCCGTTGCGGTTGCATGCGGCATGGCATTCGCCGCGCTCGGCACCGACGACGGCGGTTCCAACCGCATCCCGGCGCAATTCTGCGGCGTCGTCGGCATGAAGCCTACATTCGGCCTGGTGCCGCGCACGGGTGTCATTCCCACGTGGCCGTACCTCGACACGCATGGCCCGCTGGCACGCACGGTGGCCGACGCGGCTCTGCTCCTCGACGCGATCGCGGGACCCGACGCCATGGATGGATTGACGCTGGTTGCTCCGTGGACGCAGGGCAGACTTGCCGCTCTCCGCGAAGATGCGCTCGTCAATGCGCGACTGGGACTCGTGGACGCGCACGTGCCACGCGCGCAGATGACCGCCCAATCGCTGGCCGTGTTCGATCGCGCCATCGCCGACCTCGGCTCCGCGGGCGCCAGGGTCGAGTCCTGCGCGCCTGCCGTGACGCGAGCGAACGTGCGCGACCTCTTCGCCGAGGCGGCGCGCGCACGTGGCGATGTGACACCGAATGCGACCTCCCCGGCGGCGACGGCCAATGCGCTGCTCCGCTACTTTGCCGCGCAGGGTGGCGACGCGCGTCGTGATGTGGAGCGTGGCCTGGCGGCGTACCAGCACTATTACGACGTGCTGCCCAGGGAGTGGGAAGCGATGGCCCGGCTCATCGACCAGCCATACGAACGTGATGCAGCCGGGGTATCCTTCGCCCGCTCACGCGCGACGGTCGTCGCACAGCTCGCGGAGACGTTTCGCGCGCAACGACTGGACGCGATGATTTATCCGACGATGCCGTTCGTTGCGCCACGTGCCGTCGATCCCTGGCCCGACGTCCGTACGACGCTTGGCTACGGCAACTGGCTCGGCCTTCCCGAAGTGTCGGTGCCGTCGGGCATCGGGTCCGATGGTATGCCGGCCGGCAACATCTCGTTCGTCGGCCTTCCAGGCAGCGACGCTCGCCTGCTCGCGCTGGCTCATGCGTACGAGCGCCGGTCGCGACGCTTTGTAGCGCCCTCGTCGTCCTGAGCCAGGCACAAGGTCCAACCGCAAGCCCCTGTCCTCCCAATTCAACGGCTCCATCGCGCCACGCAACAAGTGGGTGATTCTCACTGGCATAGCGCGCGACCGGTTACCCCTCGTGCCCATGGCGATGGTGGATGTCGGGAAAATGCGCGTGCCGATGCGTCAGCGGCTCGTGCGTGTGCGAGTGCGTGTGCGGCTCGCCCTCCGCATCGCCCTGTCCGTGCGCATGCCGATGGTGTTCGTCGTGCACGTGCCGGTGACTGTGGGTCAGCGGTTCATGCTGGTGCAGGTGCTCGTGGCGCTCGGTCAGGTGCAACCAGAGCCCTGCCGCCATCAACGCGGCGGCCACGAAGAACAGGGGTGTCACGTTGTCGTGCCAGAAGAGGAGGCCGCCCGCTGCACCGACGAACGGCGCCAGCGAGAAGTAGGCGCCCGTTCGCGCTGTTCCCAGCGAGCGCATCGCAAGCACGTACAGCACCAGGCTCACGCCATACGCAAACAGCCCCAGCGTCATTGCGCCGCCGATACGGACAGGCGACGGCAGCCCTCCGCCGAGCACGAGGCCGATCGCCACGTTCACGGTTCCCGCGACGAGTCCCTTGATCGCGGCGATCTGCACCGGGTCGCTGGCCGAGACCTTCTGGGTGAGATTGTTGTCGATCGCCCAACCGAGACACGCCAGCACCACGAGTAGCGGCCCGGCCGCGCCGCCCCAGGCCATGCGGCCCTGCCACGAGAGCGCCGCACCCCCCGCCACGATCGCGAACATCCCCACCGCGATGCGCTTGTCGACATTCTCGGCGAACACCATCCACGCGATCAGCGCAGTGAACACGCCCTCGAGGTTGAGCATGAGCGCACTGGCGGAGGCGGGAGTGCGCATCAAGCCGGCCATCAACGCAAGTGGCGCCAGCACTCCACCAAACAATATTGCGCCACCGAGCCACGGCATGTCGCGTCGCGTGAGTGGCGCATCGGGCGTGGTGCCTTTTGCCCTTCGCAACAGCCAGAGCGTGCCGAGCCCGAGACCGGAGCCGAGGTAGAGCAGGCCGGCCAGCAGTTGCGGCGACGTGCCGGCGAGCAGACCCTTGGCAATCGGGGTGCTCGCGCCGAACAGCACGGCGGCGAGGAGTGCCTGCGCTACGCCAGCCGTTGGCCGAGCATGCTGCGTTCCATGCGGATGTGTCACGTGTGCCGACGTGCGTTCAATACTTCAGCCCTTCCAGGAACGCGATACTCTTCGGCACATTGGTGAGCGGATCCGGTGTTTCATCCTCGAGATAGTAGTGTGCAAAGCCGTCCCGCTCCGCCGCCTTGAGAAGATCGGACCAGTCCACCTGACCCTGGCCGATGACTGCCTGTTGCTCGGCAGGGAGTCCGCCGGAGAGCGAGCCGCGCGGAACTCCGGGCTTCATGTCCTTGATGTGCATGAGCCGGAACCGGCCAGGGTACTTCCTGATGAGTGCAGCAGGATCCACCGCTGGAAGCCACGCCCACAGCACGTCCAGCTCGAATGACACGAGGGCCGGGTCGGTTTCCTGGATGATGAGGTCGAGGAGCGTACCGCTGCCGTACGCGACTGGCTCATACCCGTGATTGTGGTAGAAGAAGGTGAGTCCCGCGTCCTTCATGGCGCGGCCGAACTGGTTGAAGTCGGCAATGGCTCGGCGTGCGTCGGCTTCCGTGAACGCGCCGGTGTGCGGGTACCACGCAATCCCGACGTACTTTGCCCCAAGTGCCTTCGCGTTCGCGATGACTGCTTCAGGATTCTTCTTGAAGTCGTCGTAGGATGCGTGCATCGAGCTGGCATGGAGCCCTGCGGTCGCGAGGGCAGCGGCAAATCGCTCCACGGGCATGTTGTACAGACCAGCCGTTTCCACGTCCGTAATGCCCATGCTGCGGGCCATGCTCAGCATGGCAACGGGATCGCTCTTAGCCCGCTCACGGAAGCTGTAGAGCTGTGCGCCGATCGGCGCGTGCGAGTCTCCACGAAGACGGGCCTGGTGCGAGCCATCCGACATCATGGTCGTGGCTGATGCACCGGCGGACGGCGTGGAGCGACAGCCTGATGCAAGCGTCAGCACCACGAGGCACGATGCGAGCAAGCGGGACGAGAACCTGGTCATCGTGACTCCGTGAAGTGGGTGCCATTACGCGCTCTGCGGATAGATAACACCACGGCCTTGCTCTCGCAGCCATCATGTGGCTCGGTCCGAAGAGTGAGAGAATGCATTGTGCATCGAATGTCCGGCTGCAGGCGTACAGCGCAACACATCCCATTTGCCAGCTTCA
>JACMOE010000344.1 GCA_014378185.1 Gemmatimonadaceae bacterium
TCTGCGGCAGGTTGGCGGACGCTTCCTTCACGCTGATGATGCCGGGATGCCGCGCGAGCTCCAGCGTGGTGGTCGCTTCGATGTTGCTCGCCGTGCGACCCGGCACGTTGTAGACGACGGTGGGGAGGTCCACCGCATCGGCAATGGCGGTGAAGTGTGCGACGATGCCACGTTGCGGCGGCTTGTTGTACATGGGCGACGCGTGGAGCAGGTGCGTCGCGCCCCCCTCGCGCATGGCGCGCGACAGTTCGATGGCCTTCACGGTGTCGTTCGACCCTGCGCCCGCCACCACTGGCACCCGGCCGTCGACCTGTTCCACGGTGATCTCCACCACGCGGCGATGCTCGTCGAAGGTCATCGTCGCGGCCTCGCCCGTGGATCCACACGGCACCACGAAGTCGATGCCCTCATCCAGTTGCCACTGCACGACGCCGCGCAACGCGCGCTCGTCCACCGCACCGCTCGACGTGAACGGGGTGATCAACGCGGTGCCACACCCGACCAGCCTGCCGTCACTCATGGGGCTCCTTCGTGAGAACGTCCTGCATGCCATGGACACCAGTGCGGCCCACGAGCCAGCGCGCCGCGACCAGCGCGCCTTCCGCAAAGACGCGCCGGTCGCGCGCCTCGTGCACCAGACGAACCTGCTCGAACGCGGAGTCGAATATGACCTCGTGCGTGCCCGGCACCGAGCCCACGCGCACGCTGGTAATCGGAATCGGACGTCCCATTGCACCCTCCACCGTCCGTGCGAGTGCACCCGCGGTGCCCGAGGGTGCATCCTTCTTCTCGCGATGGTGTGTCTCGATCAGGTGCGCGTCCACGCCGGCCACGCGGCCGAACAATCGCGCCGCCTCCGCGACCACTCGATCGAAAATGGCGACACCGATCGAGAAATTGGGCGCCGCCAGCATCGCGCCGCCGGCCGCCTCGACCTCACGCGTCAATGCCGGCAGGTCGTGGTACCAGCCTGTGGTGCCGACCACGATGGGACAGCCCGCCGCAATGCAGGCGCGGATGTTACCTGGCGCCGCGGCGGGCTGCGTGAACTCGATGGCCACATCGGCGCCGTTGAGCGACGCGCGCGTGATGGCACCGCCGGACGCGTTGGCGGGGTCGATTTCCGCCACGATCATCGCGTCGCGCTCCGCGGCGAGCTGCGCGATCGCGCGGCCCATCTTGCCCATGCCAATGAGCGCGATTCGCACCGTGCTCACGATACCACCGCCGCCGGGAAGAAAGCGCGATGCAACCGTTGCATGGCCGGATTCACCTGCTCGCCATCGACGACCACCGTGAGGTTGATACCGCTGGAGCTCAGAGACAGCATGTGCACGCGCAGCTCGCCGATCGCGGATAGCGCGGTCGCCATGGCGGATCCCCCATCACTGAGCCCGTTGCCCACGATGGACACGATGCCGCGGTTGCGCTCCATGGTCACGTCGCCGAGCGCCCGCAGGTCGATGACCAGCGCTTCGAGCCGCGAGACGTCATCGATTGTCACCGACACGCTCACCTCGGAAGTCGCCACGACATCCACGGACGTATGATGCCTTTCGAACACCTCGAACAGCGTGCGCATGAACCCCTCCGTGAGCAGCATCCGCGGGCTGCGCACCTTCAGGAGCGTCACCCCGCTCTTGCCGGCGATGGCCGTCACCGGCCGGCGCGGAGAGTCGAACGTGATGAGTGTACCGGTCCCTTCGGGTCGCGCGGAATTGAGCACCCACACCGGAATCCCCCGCATCACGGCGGGCGCAATGGTGTTGGGGTGCAGCACCTTGGCGCCGAATGCCGCGAGCTCGGACGCCTCGTCGAATCCGATACGCTCGATGAGCCTGGCGTCGGGCACCACGCGCGGATCCGCCGTGAGCATCCCATCCACGTCCGTCCAGATCTCGATGGCCTCGGCCTGCAGCGCGGCGCCAACCAGCGACGCACTGTAATCCGAGCCGCCGCGCCCCAGCGTGGTCGTCACGCCCGTGCCCTGTGCCGACCCGATGAAGCCACCCATCACGGGAATGCTGCCGGCGCGCACCATCGGCATGATGAGCCGCTGTGCAGCTTCGGCGATCGCGTCCGGGTGCGGCTCCGCGCGCGTGTACTGCGCATCGGTGATCATCACCTGCCGCGCGTCCACGTGTTCCGCCGGCAGTCCCTGCGCGCGGAACGCGGCCACCACGAGCACGGACGATAACTGCTCGCCGAGCGACGCGATGGCATCGAGCGAGCGCGGCGTGAGATCGCCCAGCGTCTTCAGTGCCTCGGCGAGCGCAGCCAGCTCGTCGAACATGGCGGACAGCTCGCCACTGATGTCCGCGGACGCGGTGGCGTCATCGCGCAGGAGCGTCTCGGTCTGCTTCAGGTGGCGGTCGCGGAGTGCCTCCACCGCGCTCAGTGCGCCGATCAGTTGCCCTTTCGCCGACTGCTCCGCAATCCGCAGCAGCATGTTGGTGGCGCCGCCGAGCGCGCTCACGACCACCACCGGCTGGCGCTCGCGGCGCCCGGCGATGATCGACGCGGTCCGCGCGATCGCCTGTGCATCCCCGACGGACGTGCCGCCGAACTTGCAGACGATCACGCGCCCGTCATCCGGTCGCTCGCCACGAGCAGCTCCGCGTTCAGCACGGAGGCGCCCGCGGCGCCCCGAATCGTGTTGTGGCCCATCGCCACCATCTTCACGTCGAAGAGCGCGTCATCGCGCACGCGGCCCACTGTCACGGTCATGCCGCGGCCGGCATCGACATCGCGGCGCGGCTGCGGCCGATCCGGCAGGTCTGTCACCACCAGGGCGCGCTCGGGCGAGCTTGGCAACCCGTGCGCGGCCGGGTCGCCGCGCCACGCGCGCAACACCTCGAGCGCATCCGCGGCGGAGACACGCCGCTCGAACCCGATGGAAAGGCAGACCGTGTGGCCATTCTCCACGGGCACGCGGTTGGCATGCGCACTGATCACCATCGTCGCCGGCTCGATGCGGCCGTTCACGCGACGTCCAAGCATCTTCTGGATTTCCGTCTCGATCTTGGGCTCTTCGTCCTTGATGTACGGCACGACGTTGCCGAGGATGTCCAGCGAGGGCACGCCAGGGTAGCCAGCGCCGGACACGGCCTGCATGGTGGCGATGAACAGGCGATTGATACCGAAGGCTGCATGCAGCGGCGCGAGCGGCATGACCGCCATGATCGACGCGCAGTTCGCATTCGTGATGATGGCGCCAGTCCACCCGCGGTTCTTCCGTTGCATATCCAGCAGCGCGAGATGATCCGCATTGACTTCGGGAATGACGAGCGGCACGTCGTCGTCCATCCGGAAGTTCTTCGCATTGCTGAGCACCATGCGGCCGGCGCGTGCGAACGCAGCCTCCGCCTCTCCCGCCACCGACGAGTCCAGCGCGCTGAACACGATGCCCGACGTCACGTCGGACGGATCGCATGCGCGCACCGTCATGGCGCGGATGTCAGCTGGCATGTCGCTGTTGCCCACCCATCGTGCCGCCTCACCATACGCCTTGCCCGCAGAGCGCTCCGACGCCGCCACCTCGGCCAGACGAAACCAGGGGTGCCCCTCGAGCAGGCGAATGAACGACTGCCCCACCGCGCCGGTGGCGCCCAGCACGGCCACCGGCGTGCGGCGGTCTGGTGCGGCGCTCACGAGGCCAGCACCGCGCGCGCGATCCGCTCGTACGCGTCCACTGCCGAGCGCAACTCTTCGACGTCGATGAACTCGTCAGTGGTGTGCGCCACGTGAATGGAGCCGGGCCCGAAGAGCAGCGGCGTTCCCCACCGGTTCAACAGCGGGATGTCCGACGTGTACGCCACGGGCGCCACCTCGAATCCCGGGATCGTGTGAAAGCGCTGCATGGGAATGTGGGAACCCCACTCGAGCTCCGCCTTGCCGTCGGCCCACTGCACGATGGCCTCACGCAATGGCCCCACATCGCTCACGAGGCGGAACATGAGTTCGGATTCGCACAGCGCGGGAATGATGTTGGCCTCCGTGCCGCCGCGAATCGTCCCGATGTTCACCGTGGTGTTGCCCAGCACCGGATCCGTTGGCAGCGGCAACAGCATTGCCGTGGGCAGGAGCGCGAGCATGGGTTCGATGGCCGAGACGCCAAGCTCCGCGTATGCCGAGTGCGCGGCACGTCCGCGCGTGCGCACGATGACCCGCTGCGAGCCCTTCGCCCCGGACGCGAGCTTGCTCTCGGTGGGCTCGCCATTCACGAGGAATCGGCTGGTTGCCGCAAGGTGATTGGCCGCGCGTGCGCCGTCCGATCCCTTCTCCTCTCCAACCACGAACAGCAGGTCCACACGCTGTTCACCCGCCGCCACGAGTCGTTCAGCCGCGCAGAGCATCGCGGCCGCAATGCCCTTGGCGTCACATGCGCCGCGACCGTAAAGGCGACTGTTCTCGAGGTGAGGTGGGATGTACGGTGGTACCGTGTCCAGGTGCGTCGAGAAGGTCACACCATTTCCATCACGCGACGCCCACACGTTGGCGCGTCCCTTGGTGACTTCCTGGGTGGTGACGTTCCAGCCGCGCGCGATGAGCCAGCGCGCGACAAAATCCACCGCCGGCCCTTCCGAGCCGGTAGACGACTGAATGGCAAGCAATTCCGCGGCGAGTGCGACGACGTCTGTCATGTCGCTGAAAATAGTCGGACGGCTGGACAGTCCGACAGTCGGACGGTGCTAGAGTTCTCCCGCGAGCACGCGCCGATGGATCTCGGCGTAGTCGATCGGCAAGACACGACTCGTCTCTACCGCGAGGTCTTCGAGCGCGTTGAGCAACGCCCGCTTGAGACGGCGGCCGCCGTCACCGGCGGGCAGGGTGCGCAGGGTGGCCGCGAGGTGATGCGGCTCCGTGAGGTAGTCACCCACCGGGATCGCCGCGCCGGACACGATGGACTCGCCATGGGCGAGGAGCGCGACGTCCACGGCGAGCGCTGCCGCCAGCCGGTCTCGAAGCGCCGTGGTGAGTTCCGACTTTCCCGTCATGACTCGCCAGAGTTGTTGCCGCGAGGTGCCCGCGTGCCGCGCCAACTGCTGCTTGGAGCAACCCCGCTCGATGCGCAGAATCTCGATGCGCTTGCCGAGCTGAGTCAGCTCTGCCGCCCCGATATCCTCGAGGGGTGTCGCGCGTGCCGCTTCCGTTGCCATGCGAGGGGAAGTATCGTAGGTTGATGACCCGAACATCTGCCGAACCAAGGTTACGTCCGTTGCACAGTGTAAGGAGCTAAAGTGTCAAAAGTCAAGCGAGCGAGCATGCGAGCTGTCGTTCGTAACATTCGTCGTCGAACGCCAGGGCCGACGGAGACGCACCTGGGCAGTGTAGAAGTCCGAGAGCTGGATCCCGTGCGCAAATGCGGCCCGGGCACTTCTGTCCGCCTGCTCTATCGCGTGATCGAGCGCGTGGACGGTGAGCTCATCAACCACCTCGTGTTCTTCGATCGCCACGGCTGGTACTGTGAGCATGGCCGGACGTGCCCAGCAGTGGGGCTGGCCCGGAAGCGCGCGGAGCGACTGGCTCGCTGATGCGCGCTGGGGGTGTGCGTGGAATGCCGGGACCGGGGATCGAACCCGGATGTCCTTGCGGACACAAGATTTTAAGTCTCGCGCGTCTGCCAGTTTCGCCACCCCGGCCCACTGCTCGATCCATACGCGAACGGGGAGCTTTCGCTCCCCCTTCGCCACTGCTTTTCAAAGCGGGAGACGGGACTCGAACCCGCGACCCCAACCTTGGCAAGGTTGCGCTCTACCAACTGAGCTACTCCCGCACGAATTCCAAGCTAACCGGGGTGGGTAGCGAGGGGTAGCGGCGGCATGCATTGCGGCCGTCCGCAGCGCTCACCCCTTCATCCCGAGCACATGCACGGCATGCCACGCGGTCGCGGCGAGCAATCCGGACAGCGCCGCGTCGCCTCCGTTGGCGACGGCGAGTCCGGTCTCGTCCACCACTTCCGCGGCGAGCCCTCCGTGCAGCGGGGCACGACGCAGCCACTCGAGCACCTGCTCTCCATCCGGGCCGAGCAGCCGGGCGATCTGACGCTCCAGTGACGATACGTTTCCGGGGATGGCCTTCACGGTGCGACGGTAGAGCGAATCCTGCCGGTCCAGCATCTCGAAGAGCGGAACCCAGAGCGCGCTCGCCCCGGCCACGTCATCCTCCGAGCGGTGCCCCGCGAGGTCGACGGACGCGGCCAGTTTTCCCTTGGGATCGCGATCGTTGGTGAAGTGGCGTCTGATCGCCGCCCGGACCGCCGCGGGATCCTCGACCTCACGCGCGCTCTGCTCGTCGAGCGTGCGACGCAGGACTTCCAGCGCCTGCGCCACCGCTGCATTCGCATGGAGGGTGAAGGGATGCAGCGTGGGGTCGCCCGCCGTCGTCACGTCGGTCGAGTACAGCGGAACTCTCGCGTCTCGGCGATCCTTCAAGTCGTCGCTCGACAGGTAGAGCGCATCCCCGATGGCCGGCTCGTCGACGATCGCACCGTCACCCGTATCGCGGATGTAGCGATCCACCGCGATGGGATACGCGGCCACCCCCTCGAGCGCGAAACCGGGTTCGAACAGCGTGCCGTCGAAGTAGTGAACGCCTCGGCCCGGCGCATACGCATGCAGCTCGCACATGCGGAGCAGCAACTCGCGGGCGAGCCCGGTGTCGGCGAGCTGCACGGCCGGCAGCGTCCACATGAGGGCATCCCAGTCGCGCACGGTGACGCCAGCGGAGTGCCACGGCGCCCGCGTGCGCACCAGGTAGTAGTGCGCATCGTCCAGCGCGCGCGCAACGCCATAGAAATAGGCGAACAGCAGGTTGCGGTTGATCAGCCGGTCGATCGCTTCGATGCCGGTGCTTTGCTCCAGCTGCTGCAGGGCTTCGCGCGTGCTCGTGAGGAGCGCGTGCCATCCGCGCCGCTGGAGAACTGCTGCGGTCGCCTCCGCTCCATCCCGCTCGGGACCAGCTGCGAGGTAGAAGGCGGCCTGACCCGTGCCGGCGGCGGGTACCTCCAGGCTACGCGACAGGCTGAAGGTGGTGCCCTGCACCGTGATATCCGCGGCGCCATCGGCACCCAGCGCCAGCGCCACCAACCCAGGCTGTGCGCTTCCCTCCAGCAGGACGAGCCCGGCGTCGCTCTTCGAGACCCGCGAGGCGTCTTCCGCGGGCCGTCCCGTCCGAACGCGGAGTTGCCGGTGACCGAGCGTGCCCAGCATGCGCACCACGACCGACCGGCGCTCTGCCCCGCGATTCTCGAACGCGAACACGTACACCGCACCAGCGACGTCGGCATCGCGGCCGTAGGGCGCGAAGATGCTGCCGCGCACGACGATGTCACCCAGCGTGCAGGTGAACGTCGGCAGCCACGTGGCGGTACGTTCCCACGCCATCGTGCCTGCGGACAAGTCCTGCACGACCCCATCGATTTCGATGACCGGCTTGAGCAGCGGCGGTCCATCACCGTTCACGAAGCCCGGGCTACCGGAAAACTCCACCGCGGCGCGCGCTCCCCGGTGCAGCATCCCCACCGCGTGGATGGAACCATCCGCGGGATGGATGCACGGCAGGGCAAGCCAGTGATTGCCCGTCATCTGCCAGGGAACGTTCGGAAGCGCTGCGTGTGTCACGTGGTCGTGCCGGTCAAGTTGTTGGTCCAGTGCCCCAATGATAACCTTCCGCCACATGCATCCGCTCGCACCACTTCCGATTGACCTGTGCCGCGCCACTGCGCGGTGCCTCCGGCGCGTCGCCGCCACCGCAGGCCTGCTGCTGTTCGCGCCGGCGGCCACCCACGCGCAGACCGTGCTCACGCATACGGAGGATGCCGCGCCGGTCCCAAAGGGCATGCTCCGGTTCCGGGTCACCACGGGGTGGTCGCGATTCGACGAGCGCTTCACGCCGGCGGGGCGCCGCACGCTGGGCGACGAGATTTCCGCAACGGATTTCGGCGTGCAGCAACTGCCGCTCCCCGCGCCGGTAGAAGCGGGCTTGCGCATGCTCCCCGACGACGCCGGCACGAAGCTGTCCCTTGGCCACCTTGCCGTGTACAGCGATGCCCGGACGGTCACGACACCCATCGTGCTGGAGTACGGCCTCACCCGCCGGCTCACCGTGGGCATCATGGTGCCGGTGGTGCAGACGCGGCGCAGCGTGTCGGTGTCGATCAACAAGGACTCCACGGCGAACGTGGGCTTTGTGCCCGTGCGATCGCGCGGCGCGGCGGCGACGCAGAACGCCGCGGTGTTCACCGCCTACAGGGCTGCGGCCGACAGCCTCGCGATGCTCGTGAGCCGGTGCCCAACCAATCCCCTGGCCACCGGTTGCGCCGCCGTCAACCTCAACGCGGCCGACGCGAGCGCGGCCGGGGTACTCGCCCGGCAGTTCGCTGATGCCGTGAAGGCCGCGCTGGGTACGGACACCGTGCACGCGCTCATCGCGCCGCGCAAGGATGGCGCGCTCGCCGCGCGCATCGAGGTCGAGCGCGCAATCATCAATGCGCGTGTGCAGAAATATCTCGGCGCATCCGCCGGCGCGAGCGCGGGGGTCTTCACGCAATCGAGCAATTTCTCGTACATCGATCTACAGGGTCGCAACGGCACACCGGGACTGTTACAGAGTGCCCTCGGCGGTGGTCTCGACTCGCTGCAGACGACGAACAGGCTCGTGCTCGGCGGGCTCTCGCTGGGCGCGCAGTTTCTCGTATTCGATCACTTCCTCGCTGATACGATGTCGGCACCACGGTTCCAGTCGCGACTCTCCGTCGGCGCTGGCGTGCGCTATGAGTCGCTACCCGCCGATTCCGCAAAGACGCTGGGCGTCATTACGGCAGGGGGAGGGTCGGCCATCGAGGTCAAGTCGGCGATGGACGTCATGTCCGGCATCCTTGGTGGAACGATCGCCGTCCATTACACA
>JACMOE010000345.1 GCA_014378185.1 Gemmatimonadaceae bacterium
ACGCCATTGCCCGTCTGGCTTTCCGGATCCAGGACATTGGCACTGGTAAAGAGGAACGGGTTCTGCGCCGTCACGTAGATGCGCATCGACTGTGCGCCGATGCTGGACAGGAACCGCGTGGGCACCGCTGTACCGAGCGTGATGTTGCGGATCTTGACGAACGACCCATCCTGATAGCCGCGCGCACCGGAGAAGTACGGATTCTCCGTGTTCTTGTCTGGACGGGGCGCCGTGTTGCTGGGGTTGGTGGGCGTCCAGAAGTCTTCCGCGATGCTGTTGTACCGTCCAGCGAGTGACGCGTCGCGAATCAGGTCATTGCGCAGCATGAAGCGCTGGCGAGTGATGGCCTGCACTGACAGATCGAAGGAGCGGTAGTCGACGCGCGTGCTGTAACCGCCAGTCCACACGGGGTAGGTGTTGCCGAGGATCACCCGATCGTCGTTATTGAACTTTCCATTGCCGCACGTTCCGGGGGTGGTGCATCCCACGGTGTCCTGATCGACGATGCGGATTTCGCCCGGCTTGCGTCCGAACGACCGTGCCAGCGCCGAGTCGGCCGTCTGCCAGATGCCGTTGAACTTGTAATCCCGCCACAAATGGTTGTCGGAATTTGTATTCGGGTTGTTGATCGGATACCCGATGAACCAGTTGTTGCCCGGATCATCGACCTTGCCGCCATTCAGCGAGACGATCTCGTTCTTGTTGTGCGCGAACGTGATGTCGTTCGTCCACCGGATACCGTGCCACCCCTCCAGCGTGGTGGCCGAGAGCGACAGTTCGATACCGGTGTTGCGTGTGGCTCCCACGTTCTGCGTGATGCTCGAATAGCCAGTCGAGGGCGGCAGTGCCCGATCGAGCAGCAGGTCGGTGGTGTTGGCGCGGTAGTAATCCATCGTGCCCGAGAGACGACCATCGAACAACCCGAAGTCGGCGCCGCCGTCGAACGTTGCGGTCCTCTCCCAGCGGAGATCCGGATTCGCCAGGGATCCCGGCTGGTACCCGAACGCGGCGGTCGAACCGTACGCGTAGGACGTACGGTTGAGCGACCCCTGCGTCTGATAGGGATCGACTGATGTGTTGCCCGTGGTGCCATACGAGCCGCGCAGCTTCATGCTGCTCACGGGGCCGAACCGCTGGCCAGCCGCATCATCGAGCACGCGCCAGCCAAGCGCGATCGATGGGAACGTCGCGTACTTGTTGCCCTCCGCGAGACGCGAGGATCCGTCGACGCGGGTGGTGAGGGTGAGCAGGTACTTGTCGAGGAGCGTGTAATTCAGGCGGGCCATGTAGGACTGGAGCGCCCACTGGGATATCTGGCTGCTGATGCCGGACACGATGGCGCCCGCACCCAGATTGTAGTAGCCGGCCGATTCGTAGGGCAGGTTCTGCGACGAGCCGAAGGTCTCCTCGAAGCTCTGGTTCTCGATGGAGTACAACAGCGTGGCGTCCACCTTGTGCGCGCTGCCAAGTGCCTTCTTGTACGTGATGAAGTTGTCGAGCGTGTAATCGAACGTCTTCTGGTCCCTGATCGACTGGTCGGTTCCAGCGCCCTGCTTGCTCTGCGTCTGGGCGCCGATGAACGTGCCGTTGCGGTTGAAGGTCAGGTCCGGACCGAAGTTGGCGCGGTAATCGAGCCCGTCGGCCAGGTTCACCGTGGCGAACAGTGTTCCGAAGACACGCGTCCGAAGGTTGTCGTTCTTCCAGTTCTGCACGTCGGACAGCGGGTTGTCGCGCTGCGCGTCTGCCGTCGGCTTGAAGACCAGCCTTCCGAGACTGTCATACGGCATGCTGAGCGGCGTGTCGGCAAGCGCCTCGCTGTACAACCCATCACCGCGCCCCAGGCTCTGGTAACTGCGAACGAGGAGCGCCGAGCCGCCGACGCGAAACCGGTCGCGAGCCTGCCCCTCGTAATTCACGCGCATGCTTTTGCGATCGTAGTCCTGCGCCAGCGTCGTACCGATCTGCTTCAGCAGGTTGCCGCTGACGGCGAACTGGTTGCGATCGTTACCGCCGGTGATGGACAATTGGTGGTTGACCTGCGACCCCTGGCGGGTGATGAGATTCTGCCAATCAGTGGAGGTGCCGGCCTTCATCGCGGCGATCTCTTCCTGATAGAAGGTCAGCGCGTCGCCCTCCGGGCAGTCCGTCTGCGATACCACACCGCCGCACTTGTAGAGGGCAGCACTCGTGTTCGGGTTGCGATAGGCCTCGCGCTTGTACGCGGCATACCGCTCGGGGCCGAATACTTCCACCTTCCTGAGCACCGTATTGGCGCCCGCGTACGTGTCGTACGTGGTGCGTGTGTTGCCGGCCCGGCCCTTGGTGGACGTGACGAGCACGACACCGTTGGCGCCGCGTGATCCGTAGATGGCCGTTGCGCTGGCGTCCTTGAGGACTTCGATCGATTCGATGTCGCTCGGGTTCAGGTCGCCGATGCCGCCCGCCATCGGGATGCCGTCGAGCACGTACAGGGGATCGTTGGAGGCCTTCAGCGAACGCTGTCCGCGAATACGAACGCGCACGCCGTCGCCGGGCTTGTTTCCGGTCGAGACGATATCGACACCGGGAATGCGGCCCTTGATGGCATCGATGGCGTTGGTCACGGGCTGCTGCTTGATCTCGGCCGCGGACACCTGGCCGATGGCGCCGGTCACGTCGCGCTTCGCGAGCGATCCGTATCCCGTGACGACGATCTGCTCGAGCTGCACCGTCTGGTGCTTGAGCGAGATGTCGGCCGTCGCGGTCTGGCCCGCGCGCACCGGGATGCTGTCGATGATCACCGGCGTATAGCCGATGGCCGACGTCCGAATCCGGTGCAGACCCGGCATGACGCCCGCGAGCACATAGCGACCGTCCGGATTGGTGGTCACGGTGAGCTGGGTGCCGAGGAGCGTGACGCGGACTCCCTGGATGGGCAGCCTGCTCTCGGCTCCCGTGATGGTCCCGACGATCCGTCCCGTCTCACCTTGCGCAACGGCGCGCGAGGAAGGCAGGAAGAGCGCGCAGGCAGACAGCAGACTGGCGGTGATGAGCCGACGCTTCATGATGGCGATGCTCCGAGGTGAGACCGACTTGTGGCGGTGGGGACAACAGTGTCGAGCACTGACGGGGTCGCTGATCGCGGCACCTGGATCCTGCATGTTTGTTCAACAACGGAACTAATTGTGCCTGACAGATCACCCGTCGTTCCATGGAATCGTCACGATCTGCCTCAGCAGGCGATTGGGCGTGCCCGCGGCTGGGCGCCGCAGGGGTCGAACGGGGAGAGAAAACCTGCTGTTCGCGCCGAACCAGCCGGCGAGTGACGTTGGCGCAAAGGGGAACCGGAGAGGACCATCGCCGCGGCGCCAGACGTCCAACGCCCGGACACCCGGCGCGAAGGCGATGGTCGGAGACAGTACGGGTCCCATGCGGGTCTGTCAATCCCGCGCCTGCCTGGCCAGCGCTTCGGCGGTGATGCGATCCGTGATCAGCACGTCGACGATCTTCGCCTGGAGCGCGGCCACGATCGCATCGGTCAGCACGGTGATCTGGCGCGGACTCTGGCCGGGGCATCTGCCGCCTGCCAGCAGGAGAGCCGCGCAGGTCACCGCACAGGTGTTCACATCCGCGCACTCTGTTCACACCGGGACGGCATCAGTACAATTGCGGGCGCACGGTGACAAGGTGCGCAGCCTGGATCACGCTGACGTGAAGGAGGATGGTCGTGGCGGTGCACTGGGGACTGATTGGTTCGGGCGACATCGCGCGGAAACGCATCGCACCGGCCCTGCGCGACCTGGCCTCGTGCACACTGGCCGCGGTCTGCCGCGGTCGGCCCGAGCTGGCCGAATCGTTCGCGCGGGAGTTCGACGCACCGCGCTGGTACGCCACAGCAGCCGAGCTGCTCGCCGATCCGCTGATCGACGCGGTGTACATCGCCACCCCGGTACGGTTGCACGCCGCGCAGGCCATCGCCGCAGCGGAGGCAGGCAAGCACGTGCTCTGCGAAAAGCCGATGGCGATGACCGTTGCCGAGTGCGATGACATGATCGCCGCGTGCCGTTCGAGCGGTGTCACGCTGGGCGTGGCGTACTACCGGCACTGCTATCCCGTCATCGCGCGCATCAGGAGCATCCTTGCCGCCGGCGACATCGGCGACCCCGTACTCGCGCAGGTCAATGCCTTCGAGTACTTCAACCCGCCACCGGAGCATCCACGCCACTGGCTGGTGGTGCGCCAGCAGTCAGGGGGTGGCCCGATGTTCGATTTCGGCTGCCATCGCATCGAGGTGCTGCTCGATCTCCTTGGTCCAGTGCACGGCGTCACGAGCATGGTGGGCAACGTCGCATTCAAGCGCGAGGTGGACGACACTGCCATCGCAGTGCTCGAGTTCGAACGCGGGGGATATGCTACCCTCTCCGTGACACATGCCGCCCGCGAGCCGCAGGACACACTGAGCATCTTCGGCACCGCGGGCTCCATTCACGTGGAGTCGCTGAACGCCGGCGTGATGCGCGTGCGCCGCGGCTCGCACGAACACGTTGAGTCGCTGCCGCCGCACACAAACCTGCATCAGCCCCTCATCGAGGACTTTACCGCAGCCGTGCTGGCGAAGCGCGCGCCAATTGTGCCGGGCGAAATCGGACGTGCGGTCGCCGTGGTGGAGGAGCGGATCTACGCGGCTCGCGGCGACTGACGTCGCCGCGCAGGGTGGTCACGCGTCGCCGACCGCGGCGGACAACACCCGCGCAGGTGTCCACTCCGCGATGGGACGGGCGTGACCCAGCTGCCCGCGATGCATCACTGCCAGGCGGTCGCACAATCCGAACAGCTCCGGCAGGTACGAACTCACCATCAGCACCGCGCAGCCCGCCTCGGCCCGCCGCGCGATGATCTCGTACAC
>JACMOE010000346.1 GCA_014378185.1 Gemmatimonadaceae bacterium
CGACGATGTTGATGACGGGAGTAAATGACCTTCGCACGCCGATGGAGCAGACGGAGCAGTTTTACCGTGCACTGAAGCTCCGGAAGATTCCGACCGCCATGATCCGCTTCAACGACGAGTGGCACGGCACGTCATCGAAGCCATCGAACTTCCTGCGCACGCAGCTCTACATGCGGAGCTGGTTCAAGCGCTATGCGAGCAAGGAGGGCAAGGTGGCGGCACGGGACTGAGACGGGAGATGAAACACGACCGGGCCGCTCGTGCGAGCGACCCGGTCGTGAATTCCTGCTGTTCGACCGTCAGGTCATCACACCGGAAACAGCATCTCGCGGTACTTCGGCAACGGCCACAGCTCATCCGCCACCTTGAGCTCCAGCGCATCACTGGCGTCACGCGCCGCGGCCATCGCATCGGCCACTGGGCCCGTCAGCAGCTTTGCCTGCTTCGGCGCATCGTCGTGCAGGTGTTCCGCCTTCGCGATCACGCCCTCGAGCGCGTCACGCCGCTCGCGCAGCGTCTCGATCATCGCGCCAATCTCGTTCGCGGCAGCCACCTGCGGCACGTTCTTCACGCCAGCCGACACGGCATGCGACGCCGAGGCCGCCAGCGAACCGGAATAGCTGAACGCGGCCGGGAGGATCATCGTGTCGAGGATCTCCTTGAGCGTATGCGCCTCGATCAGCATGTCCTTGATGTAGCGCTCCAGCCGGACATGATATCGCGACTCGAGCTCCGCCTTCGTGAAGATGCCCAGCTTGGTGAGCAGCGCACGGCTCTGGCGCGACAGCAGTTGCTCCAGCGCCTCCGGGCTCCGGCGCAGGTTTGGCAGCCCGCGCTTCGCGGCTTCCGTCACCCACTCGTCCGAATAGTTGTTGCCCTCGAAGCGGATGGTCGCGCTCTCCTTGAACGCCTCACGCACCACCGTGAGCACCACATCGTCCACTGACTTCCCGCGCTTCATGCTCCCGCGAATCTGCTCCGTCAACTCCTCGAGCGCTTCCGCCACCGCCGCATTCAGCAGCACGATCGGGAACGCGATCGACGCCGACGAACCCACCGCGCGGAACTCGAACTTGTTGCCCGTGAACGCGAACGGTGATGTCCGGTTGCGATCCGTGTTGTCCTTCTCGATCTCCGGCAACCGCGCCACGCCCAGCTTGATCATCGCCTGCGACGCATTCGCCGACGTCTTGCCTGCCGCGATCGACTCGATCACGCGCGTGAGCATCGACCCCATGAACACGCTGATGATGGCCGGTGGCGCCTCGTTCGCACCCAGCCGATGCTCGTTGCCGCTGGACGCAATGCCCGCTCTCAGCAATCCGGCATGACGGTGGACACCCTTCAAAATGGCCGCGAGAAACACCAGGAAGCGGATGTTCTGGTGCGGCGTCTTGCCCGGCTTCAGCAGGTTCGTTCCATCGATCTCGGCGTTGTCGGCCGCAATCGACAGCGACCAGTTGCAGTGCTTGCCCGAGCCATTGATCCCCGCAAAGGGCTTCTCGTGCAGGATGGCCTGCAACCCGTGACGCAGCGCCACCTTCCGCAACAGCGCCATCACCATCTGGTTGTGGTCGACGGCGATGTCCGTCTCCTCGAACAGCGGCGCCATCTCGAACTGGCACGGCGCGACCTCGTTGTGCCGCGTGATGATCGGCACGCCGAGCTTGTACAGCTCCGTTTCCACCTCGGAAATGCACGCCTGAATCCGCTCCGGAATGCCGCCGAAGTAGTGATCCTCCAGCTGCTGGCCACGCGGTGGCGGTGCGCCCACGAGCGAACGGCCGGCCATCACGAGGTCGGGACGCTGCGCAAAGTGACTTCGGTCGATCAGGAAATACTCCTGCTCGGCGCCGAGCGTGGTATAGACGCGCTGGACTCCCTTGTCGCCGAGGAGCTCGAGCAGTGCAATCGCCTTCTCGGAGAGGATGTCCGAGCTGCGCAGCAAGGGCGTCATCTCGTCCAGCGCTTCACCGTTGTAGCCGATGAACACCGACGGAATGCACAGGGTGCGTGTGTTGCCGGACTCCACGATGAATACCGGGCTGGCCGGATTCCATGCGGTGTAGCCTCGCGCTTCCCACGTGGCACGCAGGCCGCCGCTCGGGAAGCTCGACGCATCGGGCTCGCTCTGAATGAGTTGCGCGCCGGTAAAGGCTTCCATGGGCTGGCGATTGTCGTCGAACGCCAGGAAGGCATCGTGCTTCTCGGCCGTGAGGCCGGTTTGCGGCTGGAACCAGTGCGTGAA
>JACMOE010000347.1 GCA_014378185.1 Gemmatimonadaceae bacterium
AGCGACATCGCCGGCACCACGCGCGATGCCATCGATACGCCCATGGTCTACCACGGGCGCAAGATGATCTTCGTGGACACGGCCGGCCTGCGCCGCCAGACCAAGATCGACGACGGCATCGAGTTCTATTCGTCGCTCCGCGCGCGGCGCGCCATCGAGCGCGCGAACATCTGCGTGCTGCTCATCGACGCCACGGAGGGCGAGTTTCACCATCAGGACCTCAAGATCGCCCATCTCGCCTGGGAGGCGGGACACGGGCTGATCGTGGTGGTGAACAAGTGGGACCTGGTGGAGAAGGACGACAAGGCGACGCACAAGTTCGAGAAGACGGCCCACGAGAAGGCGCCCTTTCTCAAGCACGTGCCTTTCCTGTTCACGTCGGCGCTCACGGGCCAGCGCGTGTCGAAGATCCTCGACGTCATCTTCCTCGTGGACGAACAGTCTCGCGTGCGTATCGCCACGTCGGACGTGAACGTGCGGCTCGCGGAGCTGCTCGCCCGCCGCCAGCCCAATCAGGCAGCCGGCCGCGAGGTCAAGATCAACTACGCCACGCAAGTGAGCGTGGCACCTCCCACCATCGCGTTCTTCGGCAACCATCCAGATCTCGTGGAGGAGCATTACGTGCGCTTCCTTCACAACGGCTTCCGGGAAACCTACCCGTTCACGGGCAATCCGCTTCGCATCCTCATGCGCCGCAAGAGCGGCGCGAAGGCGGACGTGTAGTCGTGCATCCCGCCATCGCGCTCGCGCTGGCGTACGTCGCGGGGTCCATTCCCTTTGCGCACCTTGCCGGCAAGGCAAAGGGCGTGGACCTCCGCAAGCAAGGCTCCGGTAACCTCGGCGCGACGAATGTGTTCCGGGTGCTGGGCTGGAAGATCGGCATCGCTGTCTTCCTCGCGGACGCGGCGAAGGGCGCGCTGCCGGTGTTGTTCCTGCCACCTCGCATCGAAAGCCCCCGTGATCCCGTCTTCTGGGCCATCGCGGTTGGCGTGGCTGCCATTGCCGGCCATGTTCGGCCACTCTTCCTCCGGTTCCGGAAAGGAGGCAAGGGAGTGGCGACGGCTGCGGGGGTATTTCTGGCACTCGCTCCCGTACCCATGCTGATTTCGTTCGCCGTGTTCGTGGCCGTGGTGCTCGCCACCGGATACGTGTCGCTCGGAAGCCTCATTTCGGCGATCCTCCTGCCAACGCTCCTCGCCGTCACCGAGGGAGTGCAGTCCCCCAAATTCATCGTGAGCGCGATCATTGCCACCTTCGTCTTCTGGACGCATCGCGCGAACATCGGGCGGTTGCGCCGTGGCACGGAGAATCGCTTCGGCAAGCGGGGTCGCGTATGACGCGCTGTGCGGTCATCGGTGCTGGCGCGTGGGGAACGGCGCTCGCGGACGTGCTCGCACGGAATCGGCACGAGGTGGTGCTGTGGGCGCTCGAGGAGGACGTCGTTGCAACCATCAACACGTCGCGCGTGAACACGCGCTTCCTCGACGGTATCACGCTCGCCCCCACGCTGCACGCCACGTCGTCGATTGCCGAGGCGCTTGCTGGAGCTTCCA
>JACMOE010000348.1 GCA_014378185.1 Gemmatimonadaceae bacterium
CGCTCGAGAAACGGGGACTCCACGGCATAGCTGAGGTTTCGTCGCGACCGGACTTCGGTGAAGAGTCGTCCGGACAGGACTGCAGTCGCCACACGAAGCGCGAAATAATCCGGATCCGTGGCGGCGGGCCCGGGCACGTAGCCTAGCAGGTAGTTGGTGGGTAATCGACGGTTGTCGATAGCCAGGGCTTTGCCGGCTGGTCGCACGGGTGGCGGCGGCGTCCACTTGTACCCACCGCGTGGCATGGTCGCGAGGGTCGCACGGACCAAACGCTCTATTTGGACGCGGTCGACGTTGCCTACTACCACAAGCAACATGCGGGAAGTGACGAATTGCTGCGCATGATACTGTTTCAGCTGCGCGAGGGTCAGGGCAGCAAGGGATTCCGGAGTACCCGTCGGTGAGATTGCGGCTGGGTGGTTCACATACAGCAGGCTATCGGCAAGGTCCGTCGCCGCGTCGTCCGGCTGCGTGCCCTTCTCCCGCGCCATGGTGACGAACTGGTCCCGCACGAGAGCCAGTTCGCTCGCGTCGAGCGTTGGGGCCATGACACGATCGGCCAGAAGTGCCCATGTGGAGTCGAACGTTGCTCGAATCGCGTGCAGCCCGATGGCGCTCCAATCGTCACTGGCTTCGACCGAAATGACACTGCCCAATTGTGCGGTACGCTGACGCAATGTGGCGCCTGGAAATCGACGGCTGCCTCGCTCGCTTGTGGCGAGGACCAGGGCCTCGATACCTGCCGTCGACTGGGTGAGCTGGCGTGAGCCTCCGAGCAGGTAGAGGTTCGCTACAACGACCTCGGTTGCCGCATTGCGACGAAGGATGACCGACACGCCGTTGACGTCGAACTTCGAGGTGATCGCCGTGTCGGAGACGACAGTCTGTCTCGCGCCAGTCGCCCGTGCCGCTGACAGGTCCCGAAGCGGTCCGCTTGTTGTCAGCAACACGGCAACGACAAAACTGATGGACTGGGCACGCGTCATGGAGTGGCTCCCGACGCCAGTTCGGACTCCGTGAGCTTGATCGCCCGGCGCGTTTCCGGTGCAAGCAGCACACCGGTGACGCGCGGCTTGCCCACGATGTATCGCGATGCATACCGCTCGAGATCGCGCGGGGTCTGTTTTCCCATGGTATCCACGTAACCGAAGAAGTAATCGAGCCCCGTCACGGACCACCAGAATCCCAGCTGGTGCGTGAATCCCGATGCCCGTTCCAGGCTCTCCATCGTTCCCACGATGCGCCGGCGCTTCACTCCGTCAACGGCGTCCGTGGTGATGTAGCCGGGCTTCACCACCTCGCGAAGCTCACGGTCGAGCGCAGCGATTGCCTCCCGCAGCTTTGCCGGTGCAACTTCGCCGCTGATGGTGATGGGGCCCACCTGGTTCAACGTGTAATAGTTGACTCCCAGGGACTGCCAGACACCGCTATCCACCAGCTTGCGTTGAAAGCGCGATCCGGGCTGGTTCAACACGTCCGAGAATACATCGGCCGCGTACGTTGCGGGGACGTCGGTATGGGCGCCTGGTCCCTGCCACTGCAGCATCACGAACACCGCGTTCACTGGCTGCTCCACCACGACGCCGACATTCCGCGTGAGCGGCGGCACCGGGGGGATGGGATCGGTGACAAAGGGATCGGCCGCTCGCGGCCAGTCGGAGAAAAGGCGGCGTGACGCGGCAAAAATGGCATCGGCGCTCACGTCACCGGTAACAATGATCGCCGTGTTGTTCGGGACATAGTACTTCTTCTGGATGGTGCGCATCTGCTCTGGCGTGGTGGCCAGGATCACCTGCCGCTCGCCAAGTGGGTTCTTGCGGCTCCACGCCGTACCCCACAGCGCCTTTCCCATCGTGGTCTGGAGCGCGTGAAACGGGTCGGATTCGGCACGGTCGTACTCGCCAATCACCACCGCGCGCTCGCGCTCGAGCTCGTCCTGCCGGAAAATTGGCGATTTCAGTGCAGAGGCCAGCAGTTCCAGTGCCGGCATCGTGCTGTCCGACGGCACCGTGAGATAGTAGTTGACCTGCTCCTCCTGCGTCGTCCCGTTGAACACAGCCCCCAGCTCGGACGCACGATTGACGAACGCTTCCGGTTGCGGGTACGCCGCATTCGACTTGAAGAACATGTGTTCGTAGAGGTGGGACAGGCCCTCGTAGGTAGCCGATTGCGTGAACGAGCCGTTTTTCGCATCGGCCTCCACCGTCGCCAAGGGGACGCCGTGATTCTCGACGACGATCACCTCCAACCCATTTGGTAGCGTTTCGCGCCGAATTCGCTTCTCGAGCTCGGCTCGTTGCGCGTGCAGTACGGTCCCGAACGCCAGCATGAGCATGACGGCCAGCGTCGTGCGTAGTGACGTGCCGTGCCGTAGCAATTGCCCTGTGCCCATGGTTTCTTTCCCTGGCCAATGTCCAAACTACCCGTCCCGTCCTCCGCGACCGCTCTCCCCGCACACACCCTTGAGCGAGTCGCCGCTGCCCTCGCCGGCAATTCGCTCACCCGCGGTGAACCGCTTGCACCCTATACCACCTTCAAGATTGGTGGACCGGCTGACCTGCTGTATACGGCGGACTCCGCGGATGCGCTTGCGCACGCCATCCTAACCGCCCGGGAGGCCGAGGTTCCCTATTTTGTTCTCGGCCTGGGCGCCAACGTGCTCATTGCCGACAAGGGAGTGCGCGGACTCGTCATCCGGAATGCCGCTTCCCACTTCTCGTTCAGTGACGATGGACAGCTATGGGTGGAGAGCGGTGCCGTGATGGCGAAAATCATTCCGGAGGCGGTTCGACGTGGGTGGTCGGGACTCGAACACTACGTGGGTATTCCAAGCACCGTTGGCGGGGCAATCTGGCAGAACCTGCACTTTCTCTCCCCCGCACCGGAGCGCGAGCGAACGATGTTCATCGCCGAGGTGTTCGAGTCCGCGGAACTGCTCACCGAGGAGAACGAGCGAAAGACCGTTGATCGCGACTACATGCGGTTTGGTTACGACGATACGATCTTCCATCACCGGCGCGACTTCGCGCTGGCGGCCACGTTCAGACTCGAGCGGAAGGATCCCGCTGTGATGCAGCGAATCATGCAGGAGAACCTGAGCTGGCGGGGTGCCCGTCATCCATGGCTCGAGTGGCACCCCAGCGCCGGTTCGATCTTCAAGAAAATCGAGGGTGTGGGTGCCGGCCGCCTTGTGGACCAGTGTGGACTCAAGGGCTTTCACATCGGCGACGCGCAGATCTCCTTCATGCACGCGAACATGATGGTCAATCTCGGGCGCGCCACAAGTGCGGACGTGATTGGACTCATTCGCCACGCACAGGGCGCCGTCAAGGACAAATTCGGCCATGAGCTCGAACCCGAAATCAATTTCGTGGGTGATTTCTAGGCGGCTTTCAGGCCGGTGGAAGCGGCTTGCGGTCATCTGGCGGCACGAAGTTGGACAGAAAGAGTCGCTCCTGTGCCGTGAGGCTTCCGATTCCGCTTGCGCTGATCTTGTCGAGAATCCTGTTCACTTCATCCTTGTTCACGGAGTGAACGGATGAGCGGTCCACCTGCTTCCAGTTGCCCACGAGCGCGTCCGTGGCCGCGGGCACCGCGTTAGCCACTCGGGCGAACCGCTTGGCGC
>JACMOE010000044.1 GCA_014378185.1 Gemmatimonadaceae bacterium
CCCGCTTCGGCTCCGCCGCGCTGACGGGGGCAATCGCGATTGGCAGGATGACGCCACTGGACGGAGCGGCACCGCCGGCGAGCACGCGGCACACGATGCAATTCGCCGGGTGCACGCGCGGGCAGCCCCGCGTGCCATGCGACTCGACGTGCGCGTGCACGCTCTGCGACTCACGCTCCAGACCCGCATCGGCTGCCGCCGCAAACGGTGGTAGCACGAGTTGCAGCAGCGCCGCAACGAACCATGCGATCCGCCTGCAGCGCGAGCGGGCCAGCACTCGTCGCAACTGCGTCAGCAGGCCCGGCGCCACACGCATGGGTTCATACCTCCAGTTCATCGCCCTCTCGCGCCACCGCGGCATACAGCACCGGCATCAGGAAGATGCTGATCAACAGCCGCGAAAAGAGTCCGCCCACGATCACCAGGGCGAACGGCCGCTGCGAATCAGACCCCACTCCAGTGGAGAACGCCGCCGGCAGCAGGCCGAGTGCCGCCACCAACCCGGTCATGAGAATGGGCCGCAGTCGCAGCAACGCCGCCTCGCGCGTTGCCACCGCAATGGACCGTCCCTGCTGCCGCAGTTCGTTCGCATACGAGATGAACACCACCGCGGTCTGCACCGAGACGCCGAACAGGGCGAGGAATCCGATGCCGGACGACACGGAGAACGGCGTGCGCGACAGCCACAGCGCCAGCACCCCACCGAGCGGTGCCGAAAGCAATACGCCAATCACGGTGATGAAGGGGAATTTGAAGTTCTGGTACAGCGAGAACAACAGCAAGAAGATCAGCGCGAGCGTGATGGGAATGACGATACGCAGTTGCCCGCGCGACGCCGTGTATTCCTCATACTCGCCGCCCCACGCGATGTGGTAGCCGGCCGGAAGCGTCACCTGCTGCGCCACCTTCTTCTGCGCCTCCTGCACCGCGCCCGCCAGGTCGCGCCCCTCCACGGAATACTGCACGCCGATGTAGCGCGAGTTGTCCTGCCGGTAGATGAAGGATGCGCCGGTGTTCACTCCGATGGCCGCCAGCTCGCGTAACGGTACCCGCGCCCCGGTTGGCGTTGCCACGAGAATGTTGCCGATCTGCTCCGGGGTCTGACGATATTGCTCCTTCAATCGCACCACCAGGTTGAAGGTGCGCTCGCCCTGTACCACCTGCGTCGCCGCCGCTCCCCCCACGGCCGCCTCGATCAATCCGTTCACATCTGCCACGTTGATGCCGTAGCGCGCAATTTTCGCACGATCCACGTCGATCGTGAGGCTCGGCTGCCCCAACTCCTGCACGAGCGTCACGTGGGTGATGCCGGGCACGGCATCGAGTACGCGCTTGATCGCCTTTCCGCGCCCTTCCAGTACACTCAAGTCGGTACCGAACAGCTTCACGTCGAGCGAGCTCTTGAGGCCGGTCTCCGCTTCGTCCACCGCATCCTGCGCTGGCTGTGTGTAGTTGAAGTTGACGCCGGGAAATGCCGACAGCTTCCTGTCAATCGCGTCGATCAGCGCCTTCTTGGTGCGATACGCGCCATTCCACTCACCGTACGGCTTCAGCCCCACGTAGAACTCGGCGTTGAAGAACCCCGTCGGGTTGGTGCCGTCGTCGGGTCGTCCATGCTCCGACGTCACGATGGTGACCTCGGGAAACGATCGCAACGTGGCGCGAATCTGCGGTACCAGCTTAGAAGACTCGTCGAACGAGATGGTGTACGGCATCGTGGCGCGGACCCAGAGCGTGCCTTCGTCGAGCTTGGGCATGAACTCCGCGCCCACGCCGGCGAATACGAGCAGCGACAGCAGGAACGACACACACGCCCCGCCGATCACGAACCGCGGATGTTCCATGCTCCACGCCAGTCCCTGCGCATACTTGTCCTGAAGCCAGCGATACACCCGATTCTCCCGCTCCACCCGACCCACGCGCAGCAACACCGCACACAGCACCGGGATCACGGTGAGCGTCACGATCAGGGCACCAATCAAGGCGAAGATCGTGGTATCCGCCATCGGCGTGAACAGGCGTCCCGACGGGCCGCTCAACACGTAAATGGGCAGGAAGCTCGCGACGATCACTCCCACTGCATAGACGATGGGCCGGTCCACTTCCGCCGCCGCGGTCGCAATCACGTCGCGAATCCGGGCGTTCTCCCTGCCCGGAATCGAGAGCTGCCGATAGATGTTCTCCACCATCACCACCGCACCATCCACCAGGATGCCGAAATCGATTGCGCCGATCGATAGCAGGTTGGCGGGAATGTGCTTGATGTCGAGACAGACGAAGGCGAACAGCAACGCCAGGGGGATGGCGGTCGCAACGATCAGCCCGGCTCGTACATCGTACAGGAAGAAGATGAGCACGACGACCACGAGCACGATGCCGAGCAGCAGGTTGTCGCGCACCGTGTGGGTCGTGAGCGCCACGAGCTCGCTGCGATCGTAGTATGGCCGCACCTTCACGTCGGCGGGCAGGATGCCGTTGTTGAGCTCCGCCGTCTTCTGTTCCACGCGCTTCAACACGGTCTGCGTCTGTTCGCCAGTGCGCATCAGCACGATTCCTTCCACGGCATCGTTCTGCGTCATGAAGCCGAACTGCCCCAACCGCGGCGCATGCCCGATTTCCACGCTGCCGACATCCTTCACCAGCACCGGCGTGCCGTTCTGCACCTTGAGCACCA
>JACMOE010000349.1 GCA_014378185.1 Gemmatimonadaceae bacterium
CACGGGCGAGGAAGCCTCCCGCAATTCGATCTCCCCCGGTGGCGGCGTGTGGAAATCCACGGATGGCGCTCCCAGCTGGAAGATCATGGGGCTCGCCGGGACCCACCAGATCGGCCGCATCGTCGTGGATCCCCGCAACGCGAACGTCGTGTACGTGGCGGCGCTCGGACATGCGTGGGGCGCGAACAAGGAGCGCGGGCTGTACAAGAGCACGAATGGGGGCGAGAGCTGGGAGCTCGTCAAGTTCGTGAGCGACAAGGCCGGCATGGTGGACGTGCAGCTCGACCCGAGCAATCCGGACATCGTCTGGGCATCGAGCTGGGAGCGCGTGCGCGGACCGTACTTTCTGTACAGCGGCGGGCCAGGTTCCGCGCTGTGGAAGTCCACCGACGCCGGCAAGAGCTGGATGGAGGTGAAGGGGGGCGGACTGCCCGAGACGACGAAAGGCCGCATGAACTTCGACATCTCGCGCACCAACCCGAAGGTGATGTACGCGATGGTCGAGGCAGACACCGTCATGAACGGGTCGAAGGACAAAACGAAGAAGGCGCAGGTACGCCCGTCAGGTCTGTATCGCTCGAAAGACGGCGGCGCGACGTGGGAGAAGACCAACTCCACCAACGTGCGTCCCTTCTACTACTCGCAGGTCCGGGTAGACACGAAGAATCCCGACCGTGTGTACTTCACGTCCACGCCCGTGCTGTTCAGCGACGACGGCGGCAAGACGACGCGGACGGCGACGCAGGGGCTGCACGTCGATCATCACGCCATGTGGATCGACCCCAATGATCCAGAGCACTTCATCGTCGGCAACGACGGCGGAATCGGCCAGACGTGGGACCGCGGCGGGAACTACACCTTCCTCAACTCGCTTCCGCTCGGCCAGTTTTACGCCGTGTCGTTCGACATGGCTGTGCCGTACCGCGTGTGCGGTGGCCTGCAGGACAACGGGAGCTGGTGCGGCCCGAGCCGGCGTCGCCAGGGCCCGGTCACGAACTCGATGTGGTTCAACGTGGGCGGCGGCGACGGCTTCTGGACGGCGCAGGATCCCACCGATCCGAACCTCGTGTACGCGGAGTCGCAGGGCGGCAACATGCAGCGCATGAACGTGGCGACCGGTGAGACGGTCCGGCTGCAGAAGCCGAACTGGCGCCCGCGCTACCGGATGTTCGAGGATTCCATCATCGTGCAGCGTGGCGACACGATGCAGCCCGCCTCGCGCGATCTGCAGCGTCGCATCGACGATCTCCGCCGCCGCGCCAGCGCGGATTCCGGCGAGATGGACATGCGCTTCAACTGGAACACGCCGTTCTTCCTCTCGCCGCACAACTCGAACACCTTCTACAGCGCCGGCAACAAGGTGCTCAAGAGCACGAGTCGCGGCGACAACCTGATCGCCATCTCCCCCGATCTCACCACGCACGATGCGGTGAAGATCAAGATCAGCACCCAGTCGACGGGCGGCATCACGCCTGACAACACCGGTGCGGAGACCCACAGCACGATCACCGCGCTTGCCGAATCACCGATCCGTCCGGGCCTGCTCTATGCCGGCACCGACGACGGCAACGTGTGGTTGACGCGCAACGACGGTGGAAGCTGGGAGAACCTCACGTCGAAGTTCGCCGGCATGGTGCCCGCCAACACATGGGTCAATCGCATCGAGCCCAGCGCATCGGACAGCGGCGTGTTCTACGTCGCCTTCGACGGTCATCGCACCAACGACTTCAAGCCGTATCTGTTCATGACGTCCGACTACGGCCGGACGTTCAAGTCGATTGCAGCCAACCTGCCAACGGGCGGGCCGGACTTCGTCCACGTGATCCGTGAGGATCTCGAGAATCCGAAGCTGCTCTTCGTCGGCACGGATGTGGGTGCGTACGTCTCGATGGATCGTGGCGGCTCGTGGCAGAAGTTCATGACGGGACTGCCGACCGTGCCTGTGCACGACCTCAAGATCCATCCGCGCGATCACGAGCTCATCGCCGGTACGCATGGGCGGTCGATCTGGATCGTGGACATCGCTCCGCTGCAGCAGATGACGGACAGCGTGCGCTCGCGCTCCGTGGCGCTGCTCGCGCCGAAGACCGCCTACCAGTACGGCGAGTCGCGCATGGAAGGGCAGGCCACGGGGCATCAGATCTTCGAGGCGCCGAGCCCGCAGTACGGTGCCGACCTCTGGTACCGTCTCACGGGCGGCACGCGTGGCGAGCAGACGAAGATCGTGATCTCCGATGCCAACGGCGAAGTGCGGACTCTCACCGGCCCTGGTGGGCCGGGACTGCACAAGGTGACGTGGGACTTCCGCGGTCGTGCAGCGCGCGCGGTAGCGCTCACGCCGGCCGGACTCCGTGATTCGGTGGTGCAGGCGCGTCGCATGGCCTTCGTGTTCGATTCGCTCGAGAAGTCCGGTTCCTTCCCCAAGGAGCAGCTCGATCGCATGCGCACCGCGATGACCGGCGGCGGAGCGGGCCTTGCGGGCCTGTTCGGTGGTGGCGGCGGTGGTGGTGGTGGTCGTGGTGGAGCGGGCGCTTCCGGCGGCTTCCAGGC
>JACMOE010000350.1 GCA_014378185.1 Gemmatimonadaceae bacterium
TCGGCCATCGAAAGTCCTGCTTGAAATTGCACTCGGTTCATCGTCATGGCTCATCCCCTGTAGCGGTGAGCCGATCTTGGGCCATCACTGGCTCACCAGGTGAGCTACCACGGCGGTGGCTGAGGTAGGTCGCTAATCAGGAAGATCCATGTCCTGAGTCGGTGATAAAAGACGAAGCCACGCCACTGGTACTGCGCGTCGAAGCGGCCATCGCCCTGATGCCTTGCTTCGGGACAGAATGAATCGGGTAGGCCACTGGCAGTCACCTGGCACGGGCGTGCCGTCGTTTCAGCGTTGCGGCGTTCGGTGGCGGGCCTGATGCCGATGGCCCCCTTCCAGGGCAACTGGTCGCATGGCAGCATGCTTTGTCTTCCGGCCCCGCACGCGGTCGCGCCACAGGCGGAATGATCCCGGCTTCAGTTGCTGACGCATCAGTGCGATGACTGCGGCTTCGTCCAGCTGAAACTGGGTCTTGATCGCCTCGAAGGGGGTGCGGTCCTCCCAGGCCATCTCGATGACCCGGGACACGTCAGCAGCATCGAGAGCGCGAGACGGTTTTGACATATCGCATGGTAAGCACCAGCCGGTCGCAAAACCGGGTTCCGCGGCACGCTACTTCGCAGCCATAGCAGACCCTCCGACAAGGGCATACATCGACGCACACGGATGCGGATACGCGTGCGTGCACGGATCAGACCCTGGTTGCATGAAGAGGCCGTGGAACGATGACGGGCTAGCGCTTTGCATCGCACGCGAGTCTTCTCCAGGCGGCTGTGAGGGTGAGCGGGTTCTGATTCGTGGGCAGAGAAACTCGCAGGACTGACCGTGGCGCATCATCAGCAGCTATGACATCCAATCCCGAATCCGGCGCCGCAGCGTCGGCGCGCAATCACGGGACGCCAAAGAACCCGCTGAGCCCGAAAAAGCTTCTGCTGACAAAGTGGACGGCGGTGACGCCGCGCAATCGCGAGAAGCATTTCGTGGTCGTGCGGGTCATAGAGCCCGAGCTGCCGTCCATGCGCGTCGAGCAGGTCGAACTGGAAGCCGTGCATTCCATGCAGGCGTATCTGCTGCACTGGCGCGAACTGACCGACGCCAGCCTGTGGCGCCAAGGCTGGGTCTGACGCGAGGTCGTCCGGGCGCCCGCTGCCTCGGTCCGCGAACCGACGCTCTCGACCCAAAAGAGCCGCTGACGGCTTTGTCGGCGAGCGACCGGTATGGCTCGGAACGTGATGTCCGCAGAAGCTGCCAAGAAAGGGAGCGATGATTGGTGCGGTGATGCACCGTCGACCGACGAATACGACAGTTTTGAGGCTGCGAGCGACTTCGCGGAGCGGGTTTCGCGTTCGGTTGCGAGTCGAGAATTCACCGATGCGTCGATGGTCTTCCGCCCGGCAAGGGTGCATTCCTGCCGTGTAACTTATGGCTGGTCGATGCGCTCGCGTTGTTCGGGCGCCGCGCCGACGCCGAGGTTCTCTTTGAACACCTGATCTCACTCGCCACCGACGTTGGACTGCTCTCCGAGGAGTACGACCCGCAGGCGAGGCGCCTCGTCGGCAACTTTTCGGAGGCGTCGACGCGCGTGGCGCTACTCAACA
>JACMOE010000351.1 GCA_014378185.1 Gemmatimonadaceae bacterium
ACTGGCTTGTGGTCGCCGAGCACCTGCGCGCCAGCCACCGCGTGCGCGGCATCGTAACGGTCCGCACGGAGGACGACCGCGAGGCCGCCCTCACCTTCCGCGCGCCCGGCTACTCGGCCGATGCCTACGTCGACGTGCGCAAGGGGAGCTACCGGCTCACCGTGTCGTACCAGGGCGCCATCGGGATGGTCAACGACCTGCACCGCGGGCGCGATGCGGGTCTGGCGTGGGCGTGGCTCATCGACGTCGCCGGTGTGTTCCTCGTGCTGCTCTCGCTCACTGGGCTCGGGCTGCTGTTCTACCTGAGGAAGGTGCGCCTGTCGGGGCTCGTGACGCTGGCGGCGGGCGCCGCGCTGGTGATCGGGCTCGCCTGGCTCGCGGCGTGACGCCCATGCCGGTGATTAGTGGGGTTCAGCCTCGCACGCATGACCTCCGCTCGGAGGATGACTCGATTCGCCTCCGCCGTTGTGCGTTCAACCCCCGCCGCACTCACTTTCCGGTTTCGACACTGCATTGTGTTTGTTGCGCAAGTGAGTGGACATATGTGCACGCCATGCAATAATTCTGTGTCGTTTCGATATTTGGTGCACCATTTCAATGTAAAAGTGTCACAATCCGTGCAAAATCGACGGCTTTGGCTTGACGGAGCGACTCACACGTGGCATCGTGCGTGATCAGTCCGGCGCGGCAGGGACCCCCACCGGACGGGGGCCGTTGTGTTTCTGGATCCGAATGCTCGAATTGGAGACTCGCCATGCGCAAGATCAACACACGGAACTTTCGACTGGCAACGCGATCCACCCCGCGGGATGTGAACCGGCGGATCGTGCTCAACCTCATTCGCGAGTACCAGCCCATCTCTCGCGCCGAGCTGGCGCGGCGCATGAGTGTTCGCCGCGGCACGCTCACGCCGCTCGTTCGCGAGTTGGTGGACAGTGGCGTCGTGTTCGAAAAGGGCACCGCGACCACCGCGCGTGGACGTCGCCCCACCATGCTGTGCGTGCGCACCCGCGGGCGGCTGGTCGTCGCTGTCGATGTGCGCTCCGGCCGTTCGTCCATCGCCCTCAGCGACGTCGGGGGCCGGATGCTGGCTCGCGAAACCTTCGACACCCCCGCTTCGCCCAACCAGCTGGCCGACCTGCTCGCGAGTGAAGTCACGCGCCTGTTGCGCCTGCACGCCCCCAACGGCGCCGAAGGCTGTCAGGGTATCGGCATCGTGTTGCCGGGTATGGTGGATCGCAAGACCGGCCGATTGATCTACGCGCCCCGTCTGGGATGGCGCGACGTGGATCTGCGCGCCAGCGTCTCCGCGCGCCTCGGCCTCAAGGTCTTCATCGAGAGCGCGCCCATCGCGTGCGCACTGGCGCGGCTGTGGCTCGAGCCCGAGGCAACGCGGTCCGTCAACAGCTTTGCGTATGTGAGCGTGTCGGGGGGCATTGGAGTCGGCCTCGTGGTCAACGGGGAAATGCTGCGCGGCGAAACCCACACCGCTGGCGAATTCGGCCACGTGTCACTCGACTCCTCCGGCCCGGAGTGCGTGTGCGGTCAGCGAGGATGCTGGGAAGCGCTGGCCTGCAACGCGGCAACCGTCGAGCGGTACGCCGATGCGCTGAACGGCGTGACCGGAAGTCCCGACCTCGCGCTGCATCGGGCACGCGTGGCCGCGTTTCCAGGCATCGAGGACGTAATCCGCCGCGCCCGTGGGGGCGAGGACGCGGCAGTCCGGACGCTCGTTGAAACCGGGAGCCACATCGGGCGCGGCCTCGCCCTCCTCGTAAGCGCATTCAACCCCGGCCGCATCTACGTCGGAGGAGAAATCACCGAGGCGTGGGACATCGTCGAGGCGCCCATGCGGTCCGCGCTCATGGCGGGCACCATCCCCGGCAGCGCGGGTGCGACGCAGGTTGTGCCGGACAGCAGCCTGGCCGAATATCGCCTGCTGGGCGCTGTCGCGCTCGTGACGGCGCCCAGCTATGCCGCGCTGGCCGTCGGATGACTCAGGCGGCCTGCTCGTTGAAGTAGAGCGACAACAGCACAAGCAGTGCGCTGTCATAGTGGACGTCCCGGGCCGCGAGGGGCCGCGCGTCCGTCACCGCGTCATACGCCTTCTTGAGCCCTGATACCATCGCCTCGACCGGCAGGTCGTTGGCGCGGGCTTCCTCACACAGCTGCGCCAGCGCGGCATCGAGCGCCTGTGTTCCGCCGCCCCCCGCGCGCGACAGCGCCGCCGTCAGCGCCGAGAGCACTCCCGCGGAAAAGGTGACGTTGGGTTCCGCAAACTCGAGGTGCGGCACTGCGGTACGCCGCGCGTCGGGACGGCTCATGAGCGCGCGTACGGAATCGAGGGCGCCGCTGTCAGACCGGCGCTTCCGTTCCGCGATGGTGCGTGCCTTCGACAGCCGCGCATTGTACCGCGTGCGCGCTTCTTCCACTTCCTGCGAGTCCCGAAAGCGCTCCAGCAGGAGCACTTCGTCGTCATGCCGGCCAATGGTGCGATAGAGCGCGGCCAGACGGCCACAGAGCCAGCCGGGAAGCACCGGTGTGATCAGCAGGCTCGCCTCGAGGGCATCCTCGAGCAGTCGAATCGCCGTTGCCGGATCTCCGCCGCGCCGCCGCGATTCGGCCTGGCGGACCTGGTCAGCTTCGGAGCCTGTCACGCTGAGTGGAAGCGGTTTGTATCCTGGCATCGTAGGTTCGCGGAAGCGCACGTTACAAGATCGCTCGGCTGGAAACACTTGACGCCGTCACGCACGGACGGTGCCATGTGCAAATCACCGCAATCCAACGAGCGCGTTGTAAGCCGTCGAGCAAGCGAAAGCGTCCCGTGCGCCGTCCAGCGAGCGTGAGCGAGCGACCCGTCCCCCGCTCACAGCGAAAACACGAACAGCATGCCGCCCCAACTCGTCCAGCGCGCGAGGTCGGGCAAGGTGGAGCCGCGCTCCCGCACATCGTTGGGCAGGTTGGCCGGGACGCCACCAGGGAGGAGGAGACCCTTGTCGCCGCCGATGCCGGCGTAGATGGCGACGTACTGCTTGCCATCGGGGCCCAGGTAGGTCATGGGGTTGCCGACGACGCCGGAACCCACCTTGAACTTCCAGAGCACCTTGCCCGTGCGGGCGTCGGCGGCCTTGAACCATCCGTCGAGCGTGCCATAGAAGACGACGTCGCCCTTGGTGGCGAGCGCGCCGCCCCACACGGGATACGGTTCCTTGATGCCCCACACCTTCTTGCCGGTGGTGGCATCCCACGCAATGAACTCGCCGCGATAGCCGCCGGGTCCGGCGACTTCAGGCGCATTGCCGCCGATGTACGGTGTGCCGGGAATGTACGATACCTCACGCGCCTCGAAGTCCATGCAGAGGTTGTTCGTCGGCACGTAGAACAAGCCCGTCACAGGAGAGAACGCCGCGGGTTGCTGGTTCTTGCCGCCCTCGAGACTCGGGCAGATGAACGACACCTTCTTGCCCTGAAAGGGCACCTTCTCGGCATTGAGCGTCGGTCTTCCAGTGACGAGGTCGATGCCACTGGCCCAGTTCGTCGGCACGTACGGCTTGGCAAGGATGACTTCGCCGGTGGCGCGATCCATGGTGTAGGCAAAGCCGTTGCGATCGAAGTGGACGAGTGCCTTGCGGGTCTTGCCGGCGATGGGCAGGTCGACGAGGATGTTTTCGTTCACGGCGTCGTAATCCCAGACGTCGTGCGGCGTGGGCTGAAAGGCCCAGACCATCTCGCCCGTGTCGGCATCGCGCGCGATGATGGCGGCGCTCCACTTGTTGTCGCCGGGTCGCTGCTTGCCGTTCCACGGACCGGGGTTCGATGTGCCGTGATACACGAGGTTGAGCTCGGGGTCATACGACAGCCAGCCCCAGACAGTGGCGCCGCCCTGCTGCCAGGTGTTGGCCGGCCAGCTCGTGGCGCCCTGGTTGGCACTCGTGTCGGCCTTGCCGTAGAACGGCTTGAATCGCTTGCCGATCTTGATGTCGGCGTCGGGCCCGATGTTGTACGCGCGCCACAGCTCCTTGCCCGACGTGGCATCGATGGCAGCGATCCAGCCGCGCACGCCCATCTCGCCACCGCTGGAACCGACGATGACTTTTCCCTTCACGACCAGTGGCGCCATGGTCATGGTTTCGCCCTTGGCGAGGTTGCCCATCTGCGTGCGCCAGAGCAGTGCGCCTGTCACGACATCGACGGCGACGGTGTGTCCGTCGAGCAGGTTGTAGAAGATCTTTCCGTCAGCGTATGCGGCGCCGCGATTCACCACGTCGCAGCAGGCGAGGCCAACGGCGGTCTGCGCGTTTTCCGGCCGCACCTTCCACTTGAGCGGCTGGCCTTCAGCCGCGAGGTCGAGTGCGTAGGAGACGTTGGGATACGGCGTGACGACGTACATCGTGTTGCCGACGACCAATGGCTGGCCTTCGTGGCCGCGAAGCACGCCGGTGGAAAATGTCCACGAGGCGTGCAGGTTCTTCACGTTGGCCGGCGTGATCTGGGCGAGATCGCTGAAGCGCGACGACGAGTAGTCTCCCGCCGGTACGTTCCATTCGCCAGCGGGGCCTGTGTGTGGTGCGGCGATGCGCGTGCCGG
>JACMOE010000352.1 GCA_014378185.1 Gemmatimonadaceae bacterium
GCAAGGCGAGCGCGAACAGCGTGAGCAATGGCGCGCGCAGGTTGCCCGCCAGATGATGACCGAACACGCGCCACTCCGTGGCGCCTTTCGCGCGCGCCGTGCGCATCCAGTCTGCTCCCATCGCATCGAGTGCTCCCGTGCGAACGTATCGCGCTACGCCGCCGGCCCCTATTGCTGCCAGGAGCGAGACAGGCAGGATGGCATGCCGCGCGAAGTCCATCAGTCGCGCCGTTCCGTGTAACGTCGCGCCCGGAGTGGACATGCCGATGGCCGGCAGGCGCATCATCATCGGAAGGTCCCAGGACGACGCCAGGTACGTGAAGCACGCGATCGCGCCGAGCCCCAGCCAGTATGCCGGTGATGCGACCACCACGACACTCGCAACAGTGAGCGCCGCGTCGGTGCGCGAGCCGCGCCTCGCGGCTTGCAGCAGTCCCGCACCTGTGCCCACGACGAAGGACAGCAGCAGGGACAGCCCGCCCAGCGCAACGGAAATGGGCAGGGCATCGCCGATCACCGCGCGTACCGCTCGATGCGCGACGAAGCTCGTACCGAATTGCCCGCCGAGCGACTCGCGTAGCCACCGTGCATATTGCACCGCGGTGGAGCGGTCGAGTCCGAGTTCGCTCCGCATGCGCGCGGCGTCGCTCGCGCTCGCGCCTGGTGGCACCAGGAACGTGGCGGCATCACCCGGCGCAAGCCGGAGGAGCGTGAACGTGAGTGTGAGCACGCACAGGTACAACAGCAGCGCGCGACCGAGCGCGCGAACAAGGGCGGGGAAACGCACGCGGTGATATCGCACCAGGCGACAGCGGCGTCAACGGCGCCGCGGCGATGTGCGGCATGGCTCATCGCGTCGCTCTCCGCGATGGCCGCCCTTTCGTGCATCGCGGCGCAGCGAAACCCGGACATCCTCGTCATGGCATCCGGCGCGGATCTCGAATCAGGCAATCCGCTCGTCACGGGGCATCCGCTGTCGCGCCAGGTGCAGCGCTACGCGCTGTTCGTCACCCTTGCGCGCTATGACTCGCTGCTCGTTCCCCAGCCGTATTTCGCCCGCAAGTGGGCGTGGAGCGACGCCGGGCGCACACTCACGCTCAATCTCGCTCCCGACCTCCGCTGGCACGACGGGACGCGCACGACCGCGCGCGACGCGGCCTTCACGCTGCTCGCGGCACGGGATCCCCTAACGGGCTATTCCCGCGCTTCGGAACTGACGTCGCTCGACTCGGCTATGGCTGTGGACGACACCACACTCCGCCTCACCTTCTCCTCCCCGCAGCCACGCCTCCCGGCCTACCTCGCCGAACTGCCCCTCGTTCCGTCGCACCTGTTGGCACACGTGACGCGGCGAGAGCTTCGCGCATCGCCGTACAACGACGCTCCCGTCGGCAACGGACCGTTTCGATTCGTGTCGCGACAGCGCGGCACCCGCTGGACCTTCGCGCGGAACGACGCCTTCCCACTCTCACTCGGCGGCCCGCCCGCGCTGGCTGGCTTCGTCATCGCCGTCGTGGACGAAGCGACCACAAAGTTCGCAGGCCTCGCCAGCGGTGAGCTGGACGTCGCGGGCATTTCCCCCACGATGGCGTCACTCGTGTCGCGCGACGCGGCACTCCAGCTTGTCACGTACCCGGTGCTCTTCGGCACCGCGCTGTGCTTCAACACCACTCGACCACCCTTCGACGACGCGCGCGTCCGGCGCGCGGTCGCACTTTCCATCGAGCGGCCGCGCATCGTCGATATAGCCCTCGCCGGCTTTGGCCGGCCGTCATCGTCGCCCATTCCCCCGGATAGTCCGCTTGCATGGGTCCCCGACGTGCAGCGCGACACCATGCAGGCGGACCGCTTGCTCGACGCCGCGGGCTGGAAGCGCGGCGCAGACGGATGGCGCACGCGCGCTGGACGGCGCTTCGCCGTGGAACTGATGACCGTGGGCAGCGGCGACAACGTCGCTGAGCAACTGGTCCAGTCCGACCTCTCGGCGCGAGGCATTGCGTTGAGCGTGCGTCAGACGGAAATGGGGGCATTCCTCACCGCCGCGCGCGCTGGCAGCAAGACGTTCGATCTGCTCATCGCGGGCATACCAGGCGATCTCTCCTTCTCGTACGTCAGTGCGATGTTCCATGGTGCGCAACGCGGAGGCGCGCTCGACTACACCGGTTTTCATTCACCGCCGCTCGATGTCCTGATGTCGCGCGCTTCTGCGGCTGCTGACGGGCCATTGCGAACCAGCGCCTGGCGCGACGTGCAGGTAGCGCTGGATTCCCTGGCCCCGGCCACGTGGCTGTACCACTCGCGCGGCGTGCAGGGGCTGTCGGCGCGCGTTCGCGGCGTGCACATGGACCTTCGCGGCGAGCTCGTCACTCTGCACGACTGGCGCCTCGCGCCGCCCGGTGGCAGCCGGTGACAGTACTTGCAACTGCCGATGAGCTGAAGGCGAGACGCTCTGCGTTCCACGGAGATCTCGGGAATCTGGCCGACGGGCTACGCCGC